>DASRDP010000023.1 GCA_035652535.1 Chloroflexota bacterium | reverse complement strand
GGTCCCGCACCTCGCTCACGATCCGCGCCACCTCGGCCGCCCCCGACCCCAGGTCGCCCTTCAACCCCTCCGGGTCCCGCGCCAGCACGTAGGACCGGAGCGATTCCACGAACGGTAGATACGGCAGGGAGAGCGAGCCCTCCTCATAGCAATGCCCGACCAGCGTCTTCCCACCCCGGATCGACACGTAGGTGGCAAGCTGCTCGCACAACGCCGTCTTCCCAATCCCCGGCTCCCCCACCACCGCCGCCAGCGACCCCTGCCCCGACATCGCCCCGTCAAACGCCGCTCGAAGCTGCTTCAGCTCCGCCTCCCGCCCCACGAACGCCTCCCGGTAGAGCGGATCGTCAAGGGCGCGACTCCCACGCTCGACCGATCCCTCCCCGCGGGTCGCGGTCCCCTCGCCCTTCGCCGCGGCCCGCGCCCCAGCCAGCATCGCCCGGACCTCCCCGGCGCTGGCCGGCCGCTTCCCCGGGTCCTTCTCCAGCAATCGCAGGATCAGCGCCTCCAACCCCACCGGCAGGTCCGGCACGTGCCAGCTCGGCGCCACCGGCGGCGTGTTCAGGTGCTGGGTGATGATCGCCACACTCTCATCCCCCACAAAGGGCGGCCGGCCCGTCACCAGCTCGTACAGCATCGCCCCCAGCGAGTACAGGTCCGAGCGCGGGGTCACCTCGCCCCCGGTCGCCTGCTCCGGCGGCATGTAGCTCACCGTCCCCACCATCATCCCAGCCTGCGTCAGCCGGGTCCGGTCCAGCGACACCGCCAGCCCAAAATCCCCCAGCTTCGCCGTCCCCTCCGCCGTCAGCCACACGTTCCCGGGCTTCAGGTCCCGATGCACGACGTTCTTCCCGTGGGCGAACTCCAGCCCCTCGCACACCTCATCGGCGATCCGAATCGCATCTTGAAGGGACACCCGGTGGCTCTCGGCCCGCTCGATCAGTCCTTCGACGTCACCCCCTTCCATCAGCTCGGTGACGATGAAGGGCTGGCCACCCTCCTCCCCCAGATCGAACACCGAGACGACGTGCGGATGCGCGCCGAGCCGACCCATGGCCTGGGCCTCGCGCCGGACGCGCTCGCGGCCCACCTCGTCCAACCCATCGGTCTTGATGAGGGCGAAGGCCACATCCCGATCCAGCAGCGTATCAGTCGCGAGATAGACCCGCTTCTTCCCGCCCTCACCCAGGAATTCCTTGACCCGGTAGCGGCCGTTGCAAAACGAGGTCGGCTCCGGGGCGGGAGCGAAAACTGCCGACGCTGCTTCTCCCGCCCCGTCTTCTGCCGCGCCAATCGGATTGGCGCTGCGAGAGGCAGCGGCCAGATACGTGAGGGCGTCTTCGTTCTCGGGATCGAGGCGCAGCGCCGCCTGGGCTCGCTGCAGTACGGTGGCCCAGTCATCGCGGCGCACCGCGTCGTCCGCCTCATCAAGAAGGCGATCGATCTGGCGCTGGATTCGCTCGCTCGGCATCCAAGCCTCCAGCGTTGATCCGGACGTGGCTCGCCGGCGCCCCGACTCCGGACAACAGCGCGTAGTGTACGTGCGGTGGAGCGCACGTACAACACACGTCGGCGCTCCAGGTTGCACGATTCATGTCGGCGCGCGCTGAAGCGCCCGTGACCCCTCGAGCGCGGGATGGTATGCTTGCCCGCGTGCGACGGCCGTCCAAACCCGCGTCGGCTTGTCGGGAGGAGCATGGTTTCGCCTGCATCCGCCGCCACCCTCGATCTCCACGGCTTCCTGATCCAGTACGAGCGCGACTATCCCGACGAGGTCGTTCACGTGGAGCGACCGATGGACGCGACGTGGGAGCTGACGGCGCTCGCGGCGAAGCTCGAGCGCGACAAGCGCTTTCCGGTGCTCATCTTCCACGACATTCGCGTCGACGGCCTGCCCCTCGACATCCCGCTCGTGACCTTCATGATGGCCAGCAGGCTCCGGCTCGCACGGCTCCTGGGCTCCGGCGTGCCGGAGGCCGGCCGCGTCTGCTTCGAGCGCGTTCAGCGGCGTCGGCCGCCGATCGTGGTCCCGCGCGCGGAGGCGCCCGTGAAGCAGATCGTGGAGACCGGCTCGGCCGTCGACGTGCGGCGCTTCCCGGCGCCGCGCCACCACCGGACAGACCCGGGCCGCTATATCACGGAGGGGCTGTTCCTGACGAGACATCGCTCCACGGGCCTCGACAACTCGGCGCTGCACCGCGGCTGGCTGGCGGGCCGCGACGAGATCCGCGTCTGGATGGGACCCCAGACCCACAACGCCCATAATCTGCGTCAGTACGAGGACGCCGGTGAGGACATGCCCGCGGCGTTCTGGATCGGCCACCATCCGCTGGTGGTCCTCGGCGCGGCCAGCCACATCGGGCCGGAGGACAGCCACTTCGCGGCGGCCGGTGGTCTGGCCGGCGAGCCCCTGCGGCTCGTTCCATCGGAGACCCTTGGCGACGACTTCCTCGTCCCCGCGGATGTCGAGGTCGTCATCGAGGGATACGTGCCCGCGGGCCAGCGCAAGCCGGAAGGCCCGTTCGGAGAATACACCCGCTACATCGGGCCCCAACGCTGGGGCCCGTTTCTGAAGGTCACGGCGGTTACCCGGCGCCGCGACGCGTTCTGGAGCGACGTGATGGTCGGCCACACCCACTGGATCAGCAGCCTGGCCAAAGAGGGCGAGATCTTCCAGGCGATCCAGCGCGCCGTGCCCACCGTGCGCGCCGTGCACGTTCCCATGTCCGGGGCCGGCGTGGCCCACGCGTACGTACAGATCCGCAAGACCATCGAGGGGCAAGGCAAAGTGGCGGCGCTTGCCGCGCTCAACACGCAGGGGAGCATGAAGCACGCCTTCGTGTTCGATGACGACGTCGACGTGTTCGACGAAAAGGAGGTTCTCCTGGCGCTGGCCATGCGATTCCAGGCCGACCGCGGCATGGTTCAGCTCAGCGGCTTGACCGGCGGTCCCCTCGATCCCAGCTCCGAGGACGGGCGAACCTCGGCGAAAATCGGGTTCGACTGCACGAAACCGCTGGACAGACCCTTCGCCGAGCGCCTCGCCGTGCCCGCCGACGTGCTGGGCCGAATGGACCCGGTCGCGATCCTCGGGCGTGATCGCCTGGCGCGTATCCCGGCGGAGCCCTGGGGGTAGCAGGTGGCAGTGGAAACGCGTCCCCGAAGCTCAGTCCACGACCTCCGAAGCTACCTCGCCGCCCTGGAGGCGGCGGGCGAGCTGGCCCGGGTCTCAGCGCCGGTCGCGCTTGATCAGGAGATCGGCGCGATCTGCTACCGCAACTTGCTCAACCACGGGCCGGGGCTCCTCTTCGAGCGGCCCGGCGGCTCCGACATTCCGCTGGCCGTGGACCTGCTCGCCAGCCGAGCTCGGTACGCCCTGGCGCTGGGGACAGAGCCCGATCGGCTCGCCTCGGAGTGGAACCGGCGCGTCGCGACGCTCCTCCCTCCTCGAATCGTGGAGCGGGGCGCGTGCCAGGAGCACGTCCTGGTCGGGTCCGACGTCGACCTAAAACGGTTGCCGGCCCCCATCTGGAACGACCTCGACGGCGGGCCGTATCTCACCCTCTCGTGCCACGTCACCAGAGACCCGGAGACCGGCGCGCGGAACGTCGGCGTCTACCGAAACCAGGTGCACGACCGCGACCTCCTGGGCCTCCTCTCCGCGCCGTACACGCATCTGATGCTGCAGCGTCGCAAGGCGCCCAGCGAGCCGTTTCCGGTCGCCATCGCCATCGGCGCCGACCCCGTCGTGCTGATGACCGCCACCTCCCCGGTCCCCTTCGGCACCGACGAGCTGGCGGTGGCCGGCGCCCTGCGGGAGGCGCCCCTCGACCTCGTGCGCTGCGTGACGGTACCCCTCGAAGTGCCGGCCTCCGCGGAGATCGTCATCGAAGGCCACATCGCGCCGGACCTCCTTGTGGACGAAGGCCCGTTCGGGGAGTTCACCGGCTATTACGGCGGCCCAACGGAGCCCCGCCAAGTGATCCGCGTGTCGGCCATCACCCATCGGGATCGGCCGATCCTGCAGCAGACCTACGAGGGACGCCCGCCCCATGAGTCGGCAATCCTCACCGGCGTGCCGCGTGAAGCCGAGCTGATGCGGCAGATCGCCCTGCCGGGAATCAAGCGGGTGCACGTGACGGCCCCTGGCGGCGGGGCGCTCCACGCCGTGGTCTCCATCGAGAAGCTGTACGAGGGTTACGGGAAGTCCGTCGGCATGGCCGTCCTCGGGACACACCCCGGCCGATTCATCAAACAGGTCATCGTGGTCGACGACGACGTCGATCCCTTCGATCCGAGCGCGGTCGAGTGGGCCGTCGCGACGCGGGTGCAGCCACATCGGGACATGGAGATCATCAACGAGGTGACCGGCATCATCCTCGATCCCTCCCTCCCGCGTGCGGAGCAGAGCGTGCACGCCCGAACGTCGAAGGTCATCATCGACGCGACGCGCTACGACGCCAAGAGCTATCCTCCCCTGTGCATCCCGCGCGCGACTGTGCAGGAGCAGGTGGATCAGAACTGGGGACGATACGGCCTACCGAACGGGGGGAGGCAGCCGACATGATCTCGAGAGAGCGAGAACGGGAGCGCGAGCGCGACGATTATCAGCAGCTCCTGGACTACCATCGCGCGGAGCGCGACCGGTCTTTCGAAGGACGAGTCGTAATTCGGGCGAAGGACGTTCCCCTGAAGCAGACGCGCCAGGCGCTTCGCCGGAAGTACATGTGGCCGTCCCAGTACACGGGCGAGCCGGTCGACACGGCGCTCGACGGCTGGACCATCTTCGTCCAAACGATCCTCAAGCACTCGGGCCGCCACAAGCACCAGGGCGGCCTGGTCATCTACATCCTGGAGGGCGAGGGGTTTTCCATGGTGGACGGCGAGCGCCACGACTGGGAAGCGGGGGACCTTCTCCTCCTGCCCATGAAGCGCGGCGGCGTGGACCACCAGCACTTCAACAAGGACGACGCGAAGCCCGTGAAATGGATCGCCTTCATCAACGTCCCGCTGTTCACCTGGGGATCGAGCGAGATGGTGCAGATCGAGAACCACCCGGACTTCCAAGACCCCCAGGCGAACGCGACCGGGTCAATCCGATGATCCGTCTCTTTCCATCGCACTCGAGTGAGTCAGTTCCCGCGCACCAGGCTTCGATTTGTTCCTCTCCCATCGCAATGGGAGACGTTCGGTGAGGGGCCCTCGTCGGCGCCTCCATGCCGCAGGTCCTGGCCCAGGGTACGCCCTTACCCCGCCCGCTACTCCTGCGGCAGGAGCGGGTGACCACGCACGCCCCGCGCGTTTGGCCTCGACCATAGGGACTCACCGCACTGCCTTGACGGCGCGGGGTCTGGGTTAGCGCCCGATGGCCGCCACGATCCCCATCCGGATCGCTGACCTGCCGGTCACGCAGCCGCGCTACGTCGGGAAGGACCTGCCCCGGATCGAAGACGCCGCGCTCCTCACCGGGCGGGTCGACTTCACCGACAATCTTGCCTTCGCCGGCATGCTGCACGCGGCCGTCCTCCGAAGTACCCGGCCGCACGCCCGCATCCGGCGGATCGACACCTCGCGCGCCGGGCAGCTCGACGGCGTCGCCGCGGTCATCACCGGCGCCGACGCCGAAGCGTGGTCCGAGCCGGTGCCCGGGCTTCCGCCGGGCTGGGCTGGGCACTGCCTCGCCACGGACAAAGTCCGCTTCGTCGGCGAGCCCATCGCCGTCGTGGCGGCGACGAGCCGCTACGTCGCCGAGGATGCGCTCGAGCTGATCGACGTCGACTACGAAGATCTCCCGCCGATCCTCGACCCGGAGCGCGCGCGGGAGGCGGCGGGCCCGCTGGTGTACGAGTCGCAGGGGACGAACGTCGTGTACCAGCGCCAATTCGCCTTCGGCGACGTCGACGAGGCGTTCGCGCACGCGGACCTCGTCGTGCGCGACACCTTTCGCTGGCACCGCGCCAGCGGGAACGCCCTAGAGACGTGCGGCTGCATCGTGCAGTGGAACCCGATGGATCAGATGCTCACCTCGTGGGGCGGGTTCCAGGGGACCGGCTTCTACGTCCCATCGGTGAGCCGCGCGCTGCGCCTCCCGACCAACAAGATCCGCCTCATCCCGCTGCCCCATGGCGGCAGCTTCGGCACGAAGATCGTGCCGCACCACGTGGTCCGGATCGCTCTCCTCTCGCGCAAAGCGGGCGGACGGCCGGTGAAATGGATCGAAGACCGCGTGGAGCACTTGATGAGCGCATACAGCCATGGGCCCGATCGCCGGTACACGGCGGAAATGGCCCTGACGCGCGACGGGGAGATGACGGGATTTCGCGTGACGGCGCTCGAGGACATCGGCGCCCACGTCGTGTCGGTGGCGATGGGGATGACCCTCAAGCCCCTCTCCGCCTTTACCGGTCCATACCGCGTCCGCAACGTCGCCTACGACCTCGCCGTGGTCACGACCAACAAGTGTCCGCAGGGCTCATACCGCGGCTGGGGCGTCCCGCCCCACAATCTCGCCATGGAGCACTGTCTCGATCTCGCGGCCCGGGAGCTGGCGCTCGACCCCGCCGAGATCCGACGACGAAATCTCCTCCGCCCGGAGCAATTCCCCTACGTCGCGCCCAATGGGGCCGCGTACGACAGCGGAGACTACGAGCGGTCCCTCGACCTCGCCCTGGACCTCGCGGACTACCCTGCGCTGCGACGCGAGCAGGAGGAGGCGCGCGCCCAGGGACGGCTCGTGGGGATCGGCGTCTATACCGGCGTGGAGATCAGCGCCGTTGCCATGAGCATGTTCACGTTGCTCGGCGGAGGCGCGCCCTTTGGGACGTCGGTCCCCGAGAGCGCGCGCGTCCGGATCGACGCCGCGGGCAAGATCGTCGCGGAGGTCACGTTCCCGTGGGAGGGCCAGGGCCAGCACACAATCGTCGCCCACGTGCTCGCCGACTACTTCGGCGTCGATCGGGAGGACGTGGAGGTCGTGGCCGTCGACAGCTTGAGCGCCGGTCCTGGAACGGGGCCCATCGGCAGCCGCCAGGCCGTGATGCTGTCCGGCGCCGTGCTCGGGGCCGCGGGCCGGGTAGCCGAGAAGCTGCGCAAGGTGGCCGCAGTCCTCCTCGAGGTCCACGCCGACGACGTGGAGCTTCGCAATGGCCTCCTCCGGGTAGCGGGGGCGCCGTCGAAGGCGCTCCCCCTGCGCCAGGTCGCCGCGACGATGCTCACCCGGTGCGATCTCCTGCCCGAGGACGTCGACGGAAGCCCGGAGGCCACCTACACCTTCAACCCGCCGAGCCGTCGCCTGCCCGACGCGGAGGGGCGGGGGAGCTTCGATCTCACCGCCTCCAACGCGGTCCACGTCGTGATGGTGGAGATCGACCGCGAGACCGGCCAGGTGTCAATCCTGAAGTACGCCATCGCCGACGACTGCGGCGTCCGCCTCCATCCGGCCATCGTGGAGGGGATGGTCCAGGGCGGGCTGGCCCAGGGCGTCGGCCAGACGCTGCTGGAGGAGCACGTCTACGACGAGGGCGGACAGTACCTCACGGCCTCGTACATGGATTACCTCCTCCCGACCATCTGCGAGGTGCCGATGCCCGAGAGCGTGTACACCGAGACGGCGTCGCCCGTTGCCCCGCTCGGCGTGAAGGGCGCCGGCGAGGCGGCCGTGCTGGCGACGCCGGCGGTCCTCATGAGCGCCATCAACGACGCGCTCGCGCCCCTCGGCGTCCGCTGCACGACGGTGCCCGCCACGCCGCTTCGGCTGTGGGAGGTCATCCAGAGCGCTGAGCGGGCGGGCGGGTGACGGCGCGGCTCTCAATCATCTCGAGAGGATTTGGTCGAATGGCTCGTGCGCGTTTGCTCCTCTTGCTCGCGGCGATGACGATAGTCGGCTGTACCGCGGCGCCGAAAACGGCGGCGCCCCCCTTGCAGGCGCCGAGCCAGCCGAGCGAATGGGACCGGGTTCTGGCCGCGGCCAAGGAGGAGGGCACCGTCGCCATCATCGGCCCGACCGGCGACGATCGCCGCACCGCGCTCACCGAGGGCTTCGAGCAGAGCTACGGAATAACGGTCGATTACCTGGCGGACGCGGGCGCCGGCATCCCGCCGCGCCTCTCGGCGGAGCGCGGCGCCGGGCAGTACCGCTGGGACATCTTCGTCGGGGGGACCACGACGGCGCTGGAGTCGTTGATTCCCATGGGTGCGCTGGACCCGATGGAGCCCGCCCTCATCCGGCCGGAGGTCAAGGACCCGTCCAGCTGGCGCGGCGGGGCCCTCGAGTTCGTCGATGAAGGGCGAACGTGCCTTGTCATCACGCCCTTTCATCGCGGCACGCTTTTCGTCAATCCGACCCTCGTGAAGCCCGAGGAGTTCACCTCGTACAAGGACCTGCTGGACCCCAAGTGGCGGGGCAAGCTCGCCAGCGACGACCCACGACGCGCGGGCCCCGGCCAGGCGACCTTCACCTTCTTCTACCTCCACCCTGACCTCGGGCCCGACTTCATACGCGCGCTGGTCAAGCAGGACTTGACCCTCCTCCAGGACTACCAGCAGGAGATCGACGGCGTCGGACAGGGGCGGTATCCGGTGCTGCTCGGCAGCTCGGACGCCCTGGCCGAGGCGCGGATCAAGCAGGGAGTGCCGATCACCATCGTCGACCCCAGCACGCTGCGTGAGGGCTCCGACGTGAGCCCAGCGTCCGGCTCGGTGGGGCTCTTCAACGGCGCTGCCCACCCGAATGCGGCCCGCGTGTACCTGGATTGGCTGCTCTCGAAGGATGGCCAGACAGCCTACGCGCGCGCGACGGGGTACATCAGCGCGCGCCTCGACGTTCCCACCGACCACACCTTCCCATGGCGCGTCCCGAGGCCGGGGGCAGTGAAGACGTACGACCTCCGCGCGATGGAGACGAAGGACGCGGTGCTGGACCTGCTCCGCGAGGTGCTCCCGCAGTAGATCGCGCTCGTCGGCGACGCTGCCGAGCGCGCACGATTCGAGCGGGTTTCCGGTGGGATCGCAGCTCATATCCCACTTTCGGTCCTCGGCGTCCGGCAGCGGAGCGAGTCAGCCCCCGTGCCACCCCCGATAGTCCGGGTGGCTCAGGACGCGGTCCAGGAACTGCTCCTTCATCGCGGGGCCGTAGGTCGTGCGACTGTCCGGCACGCGCGCGGTCTCGGCCTCCACCTTGATCTGCAAGAACGTCGGGCCGGGCTTCGCGAGCGCGTCGCGGACGGCGCGCTCGTACTCCGGGAGCGTCCGCACCAGGCCTGTCGACCGGATGCCCGCGCCCTGCGCCATCCGGACGAGGTCCGCGCCGCGCGCCGTGGCAGTGGCGCCCATCCGCGCGTAGGACTCGTTGTCGAAGACCAGGATCACCAGGTTCGTCGGGTTCGCGTCCGCGACGGAGATGAGCACGCTCGTGTCTTCCATCATGCTTCCGTCGGACTCCAGCGCGACGACCTTCCGATGGGGAAAGGCGAGGCTCAGCCCAAGGGCAAACCCAATGCAAAGCCCCATATTGAGCCCCGCGAATGTCGGCCCACGGTCCCAGACCCCGGCCCAGATCCGTGCGTTGCTCGAGAGGCTGGTGACCGTGAGCGTATGCTCCTCCAGCATCTCCGCGAGGAGCGGGAGGCACTCGAAGCGATTCACGATAGGAAATCGCCGGTCAGGAGGAGCGCGATGGGCGTTCCGTATTCCCGGCATGCGACGGACGCCCCCTTGATCGAGCGCTTGAGCTTCGCCGGGTCGTTGATGATCTCGTACGGGATGCGCAGCATGTTGAGCTGCGGCTCCAGCACCTGGCGAAACATGAGGAGCTGGGACCCGGGAATGCCGGTCCGATCCGAGAAGTCGCCGCGATAGGAGGCGATGATCGTGAAGGGGGCGCCGTAGACCATGCCGACCTGCGCCAGCGCCCACGTGCCCACCAGGAGCCCGGCGACGCCGGTGAAGAACACGCAGTCGCGCCCGCCGAGCGCGGCGCCCGCGCAGAGCGCCAGCCCGTGGCCCTCCGCCGTCACGGTCACGGTCGTGAAATACGGATCGACCCGCGTCTCGTCGATCACCGAGTGGGTCGGCTCCTCTGGTAGGGTGACGACCAGATCGATCCCCGCCTCCTTCAAGCCGTCAACCACAATGCGCGTCGATTCTTTGTCCACCCATCGCTCCCGTCAGTGAGTCTGTGGGCCGGTCTGGAACAGGTCCGGCCAGTCGTGCAGGATTTGCTCCTGATACTCGGGACTCGTGCCCACGGACCGCGGAAATCGATCGCGCCAGTGGTACGGCCGGCAGGCGTCGATGACCGCCCGGGCCGCCGAGAAGTCGCCGCTCGCGCGTTTCTCCGGCGTGAGGCGCGGGTCGAGGTGGTTGGAGGCGCAGTTTCGAATCACGTCGATACTCGTCTCCGGATCGCACCGCGTCGACACAGCCCACAGCACCTGGTTGATGTCGGACGGGTCGATGTCGTCGTCCACGACGATGACGAATCGCCCGAGCTGCGCGCCGCCCGCGCGGCCGCCCATGGCCGCCTGGGCCACATTCTTGACGTGGCCGCTGTAACGCTGGCGCACCGAGATGATGGCGAGAAACGAGGAGCTGCCCGCCGGGTGCATCCACACGCCCTGCACGTCCGGCACGCCGGCCCGCTCGATCTCCGTCCACAGGTTCGCCGCGCGGAAGAGATAGGAGGCGTTGCTGGACGCTGGCGGCCGCAGCGGAGGCGTGCCCACGATGATCGGGTCGCGCCGGTGCTGCACCTGCTGCACGCGGATAACCGCCTGCTCGCTGGCGCCGCTGCCGTAGTAGCCAATCGTCTCGCCAAACGGGCCTTCGATCCGCGTCTCGACCGACGGCGGCGGAACGTACCCCTCGATCACCAGCTCGGCGGAGGCCGGGATCGGCAGCCCGGTCACCTCGCCTTCGACAACCTCGATCGGCCGGCCAACGACGGCGCCGGCCCAGCCGTACTCGCTCATGCCCCACGGCATCGCCAGGAACGAGCCCATGAGGACCGCCGGCTCCGTCCCGATACAGAGCACCACGGGGCAATCATGGCCAGATTCCCAATGGCGGCGCATGATGAGGGATCCCTGATGGGCCGGCTCGACCATGAGACCCAGCGTCCGCTCGTCGTGCACCTGCACGCGATAGGTTCCCAGGTTCACCCACCCATCGACGGGGTCCCGCATGATGACGGAGCAGCCCGTTCCGATGTAGCGGCCGCCGTCGTGCTCGTGCCAGAAGGGCGCGGGGAATTTGAGCAGATTCACGTCGTCGCCCCGCTCGGTCTCCTCGGCAAAATCGGCCCGCGACACCGTGACCGGGTCGATGAGCTGGAGACTCGAGAAGCGCTCGCGAATCGCCCGGACGAGCGCGATGCCGCCGACATCGCTGGGGTGCCCGAAGAGGGCCGCGACTCGCCGGGGACAATTCAACAAATTGGACAGCACCCGGTAGCCCGGTGCGTAGCCGGGGAGGTGATCGAACAGCAATGCAGGCCCCTCCCGGAGGGCCATCATCTCCGTGATCGCGCCCAGCTCGAGGTGCGGGTCGGCCTCATCCACGTGCCGCAACTCCCCCATGGCCTCGAAGGAGCGGATCACTTCGCGCAATTCCGTTCCCAGCAGATCGCGCGCAGCAACGTCAGTCATTCTTCCCTCCCAGCGCGCCAATGATATCGCCTGAGGGTCAGGCGGAAACGACGCGAATGGTGCGACGGACCAGCTCGACGAAGGCCTGGCGGTCGAAGTCACCTTTCTGGCCAATGGAGGTGACCTGGGTCGAGAGGGCGCTCCGCTCCTCCGCGGACAGCGTCTTCGACGTGAGAACAATGATGGGGATGGACGCCGTGGCCGGATCCGCGCGAAGCAGACGCAGGACGGCGTACCCGTCGACATCCGGCATGATCAGGTCCAGAATGATCAGCCCCGGCAGCTCGCGACGAGCCATCTCGATTCCCTCACGTCCGCCGAGCGCCGGGACCACGCGATACCCCTCGGGGGCCAGCACAGCATCGACGACCTCGATCGCCATCGGGTGGTTATCGATCACGAGCAGCGTAGGCCGCTTCTCGCCGACGCTTCCCGTTGGCTCGCGCGGCGGCGAGGGACGGTCCCACTCGTCGACTGGGCGTGGCAGGATGTCACGCGCCTCCGGAACGGAGGACCCGGTGGGCTCAGCCAGCGCCTGACGCAGCGGGATGGCGAACGTAAAGGTGCTTCCCGCCCCCGGCGCGCTCTCGACCCAGATTCGGCCGCCGTGTAGCTCTACCAGTCGGCGGCAGAGCGCCAGTCCGAGGCCGGTCCCCTCCGTCCGGGGAAAGCCATCACTCTTCACCTGCTCGAACGCGGCGAAAATCCGCTCGCGGTCCTCGGCGCTGATCCCAACACCGGTGTCGCGGACCGACACGTGGACGTCGTCGCCCATCTTTCGAACGCGCACGTCGACGCGTCCGTCATCTGGCGTGTACTTCACCGCATTCGACATCAGGTTCACCAGGACCTGCTTGATCTTCCGCTCGTCGGCCTCGACCATTCCGACGGTCGGGTCCAGGTCGAGCGTCACCGTGATGCGGTGGCGCGCGGCGCGCTCCTGAATCCAGATGAAGCTATTCTCGATCGCTTGCGCCAACGGGAATCGGCGCAGCTCGAGGTCCATCCGGCCCGCCTCCACCTTCGCGAGGTCCAGAATCTCGTTGATGAGGGACAGCAAGTGGCGCCCGGCCACCAGGATATTCGTCAGATAGCGCTGCTCGCGCTCGTCACGCCCCGGGGACGGTCGATCGGAGAGCACCTCGGCGAACCCGATGATGGCGTTCAGGGGCGTCCGCAGCTCGTGCGACATGTTGGCGAGAAACTCCGTCTTGTGGTGGCTCGCGATCTCGAGCTGGCGTCCTTTCTCTTCCAGCGCCTGCACTGCGTCCGCCAGGGCTCGGGTGCGGTCCTCGACCTTCTGTTCGAGATCGGCGTAGGAGGCCTTGAGCTGCGCGCTCATCTGGTTGAACGATTCGGCCAGCGCCTCGAGCTCATCGCCCGTTCGAACCTCGATGCGCTGGTCGAGCCTCCCGGCTCCGATGTCGGCAGCGCCCCGCTGCAGGACGTGGATCGGCGCGACCATGCGTCGCGCCAGCAGGACGCTGGCGAGCAGCGAAAGGGCGATGCCGAGGAGAACGAGAACCGTGGTCCGCCACACCACCGCGTAGAGCGGGGCGAGCGCCTCCCCCACCGGCTCGTTGACGACGACCAGCCACCCCGTTGGTCGAATCACCTCCGCCACGGAAAGCACGTCGCGGCCCTCGAGGTCCGGACCCATCGTGATGAGCTGCGGCCCGCCGGTCCAGCCATTCGCCTGCTGTACCGGAGCCAGGTGCGACACATCGGTGTGCCGAAGGACGAGGCTGAGGTCCGGATGAGCGATCAGCGCCCCGTCGTCGTCGGCCACGTAGGCATACCCCGCCTTCCCCACGCTGATCTGCGAGACGAGGTCCCACGTGAGCTTCAGGTTCACCTCCGCCGCGGTCACGCCCGGATTCGGCCCCGCCTCGCGCATCGCCACCGTCATAAAGGGCTCCGATCCGCGTCGAAAGTACACAGGGCCCCAGTAGGTGTGCCCACTCACCGCTGTGAAAATGGGATCCGCCGATCGATCCTCGCCGCTTCCAATAATCGTCGCCGCCGCAAGCGAGACGCTGAGTTGTTCCCGCCCGGTCCCATCGACGTACGTCAGCTCCGCGATGGCGGGCTCGAGGCGCAGAAGCCGCAGGTAGTCGAGCCGCCGCTGTTCGGCGCCCGCCTCGCCGCTCGGGCGCGCGCTCCGCGCCACAGAGCCGACCTCACGCTCGACGCCATCGAGAAAATCGGCGATCCGCGACGCCGCCGCCCGCGCTTCGGTCCGCTGGATCCGGGCGAGGGCATTCTGGCTCTCGGTCACCGCGAAGTACCCCTGGACGATGCCGCTCACGATGAGGGCGCCGCTGACTAGCAACCCCAGGACGAGCGCGTATTTTCGCGCCAGGCGACCCGGGACGGACGTGGTCTCCGGACGCGCTCGGCCCTGCATCTATGACGTCCGCGCGAGCCGATCTCGGACGGAGATCGCGAGCGCCAGCTCGGGACCTGCGCGCATGTGACGGAGCAGCTCGATGCTCGCATCGAGCTGGCCGGCGGCCGCGGCGCGCGCGGTTGCCCCCGGCTCGTCGTCTAGCGCGATCTCCCCGAGGAGGCGCCGCCCAATCGCCAGCGGAAAGCGCATGCCGGCCACCTCGGCGCGCGCAACCATCGCCTCAGTCATCGATCTTCCGGCGGCGCTCTGGCCGGCACCGCGATAGCTCTCGCCGAGGAAGAGCATCGTGGCGACCTCCGCCGGGCCGACGCCGAGGGCACGCACGCGGCCGAGGAGCGCTTCGAACAGGGATCGGGCATCGTCGGCCGATCCGTCGCCCGCCGTGGCGGCGCGGGCCATCGACCACCCCCGGGCCGCGTCGACCCAGATGCCCACGGCCGGACCGCACGTGATCGACGAGGCCGCCGAGGCGACGTCGACGCCCGTACGCGGGTCCCCGCCCGCCGTGCGAACCATCGCATCGACCGAGATTGCCAGGGCGACCGAGTCCGGGTCGCCCGACGCGTCTGCCCGCGCGCGCGCATCGCCGGCGATCCCGCGCGCGACATCCACTTGGCCCAGGAACGCCGCAGCCAGGGCAGCTGGCGCCATCCCCCAGCATCGCAGTCGCGCGTCCGACACCTCGTCGAGGGCGGCCAGCGTCTGCTCGTGACACAAGAGAACTTGATCGAAATCGCCCGCGCACAGTCGAGTCCACTGGAGGAGAACGTGCGAAAGCGCCATCTCCAGGCTGCTTCCGCCACGCTTGCCCTGTCCCACGGCGCCCTCGAAATCCGCGCGCGCCTGCCGCAGATCGCCCTCGGCCAGGTGACAATAGCCGATGCGATTCCCGATGGCGCCCATCACCCCCGAGTCGCCGTGCGCGGCGGCCATTGACGCCATTTCTCCGAGGAGACCGGCATACTGCGGCGCGCGCGCGATGGGCACGAACGCTACCCATTCGTCTGCAAGGGGGACGAGTCTGAGCCGCTCTGGGCTCTCGACGACGAAGCGCGAGTCCTTCTCGGTGTTCTTCGACGTTGCGCGCCGCCCACCTCGACGATCCGGAAGGGCCGGTTCGGGGTGCACTTCCTGCGCATGACCCAACACCGGGGTGCGGCGCACGGTGTCCGGCGGCCCGCTTCCGCGAATCGATTGAGGGCGAAGCAGCGATTGCAGGAGGTCGCGGCTGTCCGGCGAGAGGCGAAGAGCCTGCGCGATCCGTCGAAATGTCGCCGGGTAGGGGGCTGACTCACCGCGCTCGAGCTTCTGCACCGTCCGCGCGCTGAGGCCGGCCCGCTCGGCGAGACCCTCCTGGGTCAGCCCCGCTTCGGTGCGGAACTGCCGCAGCACCGCTCCAAATCGTTCGTCGACGACTCGCGTCACGCGGCCTGCCCCTACTCGATGATCTGTGAAGCTTGCGCAAGGACGTCCTTGGGCACGGTGAGGCCCAGATTGCGCGCAGTGTTCAGGTTGACGACGAAGTCGAAGGTGGTTGGCTGCTCGATGGGCAGGTCCTGCACGTTGGCTCCTTTGAGTATTCGATCCACGTACGTCGCCGCGCGGCGATAGTTGGCCGCGTCGTTCGTGTTGTAGGCCATCAAGGCGCCCAGCTTGGGCCAGCCCTGATCGATGTACACCGCCGGCAGATGGTATTGCGCCGCGAAGGCGCCGATTCGCTGACGGACAGCCTGATCCCCAAATGGATTCCCCTGATACTGGAGCAGGCCATCGGCCCCCCGCTCGACGGCCCCTTCCAGGGCAGGCTCGATGTCGTCGGGACCGGTCGGCTGCACGCGCTCCACGTCTACGTGGAGAAACCGGGCCATGTCCGCGATCTCCCTCCAGCCCGGAAGGTCGTCCGGCCGGTCCCATGGTGTCAGGACGATGACGCGAGTGACGGCGGGAGCGACCTGCTTCAGGAGCTGCAATCGTCGCGCGTGCTGGGCAACGTCGATGGCGATGATGCCGGTGAGATTGCCGCCAGGGTGCGCATAGCTGGTGATGGGAGGCGCGCCGACGTTCGGCGTGTTGAGGAGGGGCTCCACCATGGGAATGGGTGCCGCTGCCGCGGCAACGACAGAAAGGTGGTGGGGTAGCACCGCGGAAACAATGGCATCCACACCCTCAAGTCGGAGTCGCGCGATTGTCGCCAGCGTAGTCTGCACGTCCTCGGAGTCCGCGGGAACGTCCTCGACGACCAGGTCCCGACCCTCGACATAGCCGAGATCGCGCATCCCATCGCGGAACCCCTCCGTCCAGCCATCCCACACCGGTCCCCCCAGGGTCATCACGGCCACGCGATACACGCGCGGCGGCGATTCCGGCGCGGCCCACGCGCCTGGGAGCGGAATGGCCGGCGCGCACGCCGCGCTCAAGGGCAGGACGACGCAGAGGAGGGCGGCGAGCGCGCTCCGTGCGCGAACCGCGCGAGAATCGGTCGGGCCAATGGGTTGCATCCCGCTCAGGCCAATCACCTCCGCGAGCGCCCGCGCCAACTCTTGGTCTGTTGACGCCGGCGACGAGTAACGATGGTCAAGTTACGGAATGTTACTCCCCGGCACGAACTCTGACACGAATTCTTCGAGAATTCGCGCCATTGGTCCGGACTGTTCGTGGTCTCTGGCGCGCTGCCCGTCTACAGTGGCCCCGATCGCGACCGACAGGTCGACGCATTCGAAGGAGGCCGAGTCTCATGTACACCGAGCGCATCATCCACGTCCCTGCCGTCGGGAAGGGCCCCGAGCTGCGCGCAGCCCTCGAGGCGCGCAACGCGACCGGCAACAAGGCAGCGCCCCACGCCCTCAGCGTCCACATGTTTGCGCCCCAGCCCGGGTTCGTCCACTCGATTCGATTCGAGAACCTCGCGGCCATCGAGGCCTACATGGCCGCTCACCTCCCGAGCCCCGAGGAGAGCCGGAAGATCGACCAGTGCCTGGCCCGGGAGCGCGCCGTCGTCCTCTACGAAGAGCTGGACTCGACGCCCTTGAAGGCCACGCCGAAGTTCCTCATTCGCAATCGCTACCAGCCGTCGGCCGGGAACGGGCCGGAGCTCCGCAATGTGCTCGCCGAGCGCCTCCAGAAGGGCATCGGTGGAGCCGTGGCCGGAGCTGGGCTCAGCCGTCAGATCGGCTCGCTCGACGGACCGGCACTCGCAGTGACGATGCTGTTCGCCAGCATGGCGGATATGGACGCGCACCGCGCGGCCAACGCGAGCGATCGATCGTTCCAGCCGTACCTCAATAAGGTCGCGTCCCTCTGTCGCGCCCCGATGCAGCAGCGCATTCAGCGCATCATCGCGCCGTTCCCGTCGTAGCCCGACTCGATTCAGATAAGGAAGAGGATCATGAAACGCACAATCCTCGCGTGCGGCGGCACCGCGTTCGTCATGGCGTTCCTGGGAACGATGATGGCGATCAACGTCTCCCGGCCGACGCTGGTGGCTGCCCAGGACAGCACGATTCGGGCTGAATCCGTCACGGTGTCCGGAGGCAATGGCACGGATCAGGTCCGGCTCTCGGCAAGACCGACCGGTGGCGGCGTGATCCAGGCGCTCGACGCTGATGGAACGTTACGGGTGCAGGCGGCAACGGGCGGCGCCCCGCCCGGACAGCCTCCGAACCCGCTGACCGCTGGCATCAACGTGTATCAGCCCAACGGTCGGACGTTGGTGGCGCGCCTCGGAACCGGAGAGCGCAACGACGGCACGGGCGACGATGGAACCATCGCAACCCTGGTGTTAGATGATCAGTCGGGCCGAACGCGTATCTCGTCCCGCGTTGACGAGGACGGCTATCCGTCCCTCGTCCTCTTGAGTGATGAGGGACGCGCCCGGGCAAGTCTGCGCGCACAGCCGGACGGAAGCGCGCGGCTGAGCCTCCTCAACGCCGATGGGCAGGCCAGAGCAGCGCTCTCAACCGGCGCCGCCGGTGGCGTGGCCGACGAGGACGTCGCCAGTCTCAACCTCTGGTCGCCGGACCGGTCGCACCCGATGGTGCACCTGGCCGTTGACCACGGCCTCAGCGGCGACCGGCCGCTTTCCGCGCACCTGGTCATCTCGGACGAACAGCGTTCTCGCATCTTCATCGGCACCACCGACAACGGTGACCCGACCATCGAGCTCTACGACGCGGACGGCAACGTGACCTGGAGCGCCCCGTAGGCGCGCGCGGAGGTGACACGTGGTGATGCGACGCTTGCTGGCCGCGCTCGACGACTGGAGCGGCGAGCCCGTCATCTGCCCGGAAGAGCTGCTCTTCGCGATGGATGCGAACGGCATCGTCTTCGCGGACCTCGTGATCCACGACGTCTGGGACCTCGTGCGCCGGGGGGCTTCGGCCCTCCGGCGCGTGGCCTTCGCTCGGAATTCGTGGATTGCCGTCGATCTGTCCTCGGGGCAGCGCGCCCTCGAGCCGGCCGCGCCCGGAGGGCTGCGCGAGGATCGCCTCCAGTTCGTCCGCTGGCTACGGGACAACGGGTACCTTCGCGACTGAGCTGACGGTGAACGCCGAGCCGTGGGGGCGAGCCGGACGGACACGAGCGGGAGCCGCGGACCCACGGAGCCGACCCGGGCGCGGAATCCCGGATGGCCGAATCGCCCGGCTCGCGCTCCTGATCGCTGTCGCGTCCGCGCTATCGATCCGCTGTAACGCGGCGGTAAACGTCGCTCCCTCCATGGCGGGCCAGGGCAAGGTCCTCCGCGTGGGAGTGAGCCTGATCGACGCGCCCGTTTATCGCGAGGCCCTGGCCGGCCTTCAAAACGGATTGCGGGACCTGGGCTACCGTGAGGGACTGAATTTGGCGATCGAGGTACGCCACCCGACCGACGGAAGCGCCGGCGCGAAGGAGCTGGCGATCGCCGATCTGCGAGCGGCAAACGTGGACGTAATTGTCACGACTGCGCCGCCCCAGCTCATCCCGAAACTCATTCGACTCGCGAGCCCGACTCCCATCGTCGAGGCGCTCATGAGCTCTTCGATCATCGGAACGTCCGAAGTGGCGAGCTACGCGCGCCCGGGCGGGAGCCTCACAGGAATTATCCGGAGTGAGCCCAGGCAGTACGCTCGTCGTCTTCAGCTCCTCCACGAGGTCGCGCCGGCCGTCTCACACGTGGCGTTCGTGGTCGCATGGGATAGCTCACCCAACCCACCGGGACTGGCTGAGACGCAGGCGATCGCCCAGACGCTCGGCCTTGACGTGCGGGTCGTCCAGCCGAGCGCGGCGGACAACCTGAAACCCGCGCTGATCGCCGCCCTGCCCGCGCGCACGGACGGCATGATGCAATACGGCGCGGACGCGTTCGCGGATCCAGAGAGACAGAAACAGATCATTGACAGCGCCGCGACGCTCCGAATTCCGGCCGTTTATGACGATCGCGAGTGGGCCGCCGCGGGCGGGCTCATGGCTTATGGCCCCAATATCGTCGCGAACTTTCGACGCGCCGCGGCATATGTGGACAAGATCGCGAAGGGGGCGCGGGCTGGCGACCTCCCCGTTGAAGAGCCCGCCCAGTTCGACGTCGTTCTCAATTTGCGGACGGCTCGCGTTCTGGGTCTGCCGATTCCCCCGACTGTGCTGGGCCAGGCGTCCGAGCTGATCCAGTAGCTCGCGCGTGCGGCGTCCGCTATCGGCCATCGCGAATCGTTGCTCACCACCCCGGCGGGTAGGGTGGCCCCACCCCGCCATACGGGGCTGCCGGAGTCTAGGTCCGCGACACTATCTGCCGAGAGCGACGAACCCCTTCTCAACCTCATATCCGTGGACCATCCGTTGGCAGACTTCCTCGTTACCCACGTGAGCCGAGAACCCGGCTCAGAAACGATCGTGGGCATTACGCATCTCGCAGGCCCCGGCTGGCTGAAGTCGCGCCAGGAGGTGGTCGAGCTGCTCGAAAGCGGCCAGGACACGTTCTACACCGTGCGCAATGGGCTCCGGCGCGACGTGGCGATCGTGCGCGGCGCGCTCGGCGACTACCTGAGCACCAAGGTCGGCGGCCTATGGACCAGCGACCTGCTGTCGCTGCCCGTGCTCACGCCCGCGACCCCCGACGCCGGCGCGCGCCACGACACCGGCTGACGCGCAGACACCGCGTCCAAAGCGTCTACACTGCGGTCGCTTGCGTGTGGGCATCGATGACGATAGACTCCACGCACCCACGACCGGAGGAATTCCACTCATGCGCTTGATCCCGGCGATCGCGGCTGTCGTCATCATGGTCGCCTGCGGGAGCCAGGCCGGCGCGCCGGGAGGAACCGGGGGCGCTTCGAATGGTCAGGCGCAACAGACCTCCGAGTGGGACCGCGTCCTCGCGGAGGCGAAGAAGGAGGGCAGTGTCAACGTCATCGGGCTCGAAGGCGTCAACACCCAGGAGGCACTGACGGCCGGCTTCGAGCGCGAATACGGGATCCACGTGGAGTTCCTCCCGGACGCGGGACCCGGTGTCGGGCCGCGGGTGTCCAACGAGCGCAGCGCCGGGCAGTACCTATGGGACGTGTACGTCCTGGGCACGACGACCGCGCTGAACGCGATGTTCCCGATGGGCGCCTTTGACCCGATCGATCAAGCGCTCATCCGCGACGACGTCAAGGACCCCAAGAACTGGCGGGGCGGCGACATCGAGTATCTCGATCCCGAGCACCGATTGATTATCATGACGCCGTTCCAGCGCGGAACCCTCTTCATCAACCCCAGCATCGTCCAGCCCGGAGAGATCAAATCCTATAAGGACCTTCTCGATCCCAAGTGGCGCGGGAAGATGGTCATGAACGACCCGCGCCGCGCCGGCCCGGGCCTCGCGACCTTCACCTTCTTCTACCTGCACCCGGACCTTGGCCCGGACTTCATCCGTGCCCTGGGCAGACAGGACATCACCATCCTGAGCAACTTCCAGCAGGAGGTGGACTCCGTGGGGCAGGGCAGATATTCGATCCTGATCGGGACCGCGGACGCCATCGCTGAGGAGCGGATTCGACAGGGGATTCCGATCCAGATTATGGACGTGCGCCAGATCCGTGAAGGCTCCGACGTGAGCCCGGCCAACGGCGCGCTCGCCATCTTCAACCGAGCCCCGCATCCAAACGCCGCAAAGGTGTACGTGAACTGGCTCCTCTCGAAGGAGGGACAGACGGATTTCGCACGCGCCTCGGGCTACGTGAGCGCGCGGCTCGACGTGCCGACCGACCACGCACTGCCCTGGCGCGTGCCAGCGCCGGGCGCCATCAAAACGTACGATCTGAAAGCGGTTGGCCTGCGCGACCAGGTCATCAGCCTGGTCGAAGAGGTGTTCGGTCCAGCATAGAACAGGAGGCAGCGTGCGGATCTTTACATTCGACTTCATCCCCTACGCCAAGAACCTGAAAGGCTCGCTTGGGTATCCGGTCGGACGCCAGCACTTTGACCCGGAGATCGCCGCCCAGACCTACCAAAACCACGTGGAGCAATTTCAGCTCTGCGAGGAGTTGGGCTTCGACGGGATCAGCCTCAACGAGCACCACGGTAGCCCCTACGGCCTGGACAACTCCCCGAACGTCTTTTTGTCCTACATTGCGCGCGCAACGTCGAAAATCAAGCTCACCATGCTGGGCAACCTGCTGCCGCTGCATGCGCACCCCCTCCGCGTGGCGGAAGAGCTGGCGATGCTGGACTGCATCACCCGCGGGCGCATCATCGCCGGCTTCGTCCGGGGCATCCCTCGCGAGCATCTCGTGTACAGCGTGCCGCTGTCGGAGTCGAGCGAGCGCTTCGAGGAGGCGCTCGATGTCATTCTGAACGCGTGGACGAGCGAGAGCTTCACCCACCACGGGCGCTTCTACAACTACGATAACGTCGACATGTGGCCGCGGCCGTACCAGCAGCCTCGTCCGCCCGTGTGGGTTGCCGCGATCAGCGAGGATTCGACCCGTCGCCTTGCCCACCGCCCGAACGTCTGCCTGGCCGTCAACTTCCTGCCGACGCCCGGCGTGAAGAAGCAGCTAGCCGCGTATCGCGAGGAAGCGGCCGCCACCGGCCGCGCCGTGACCGACCACGACATCATCTACGGGCGGCACCTCTTCGTGGCGGAGACCCAGCGCGAGGCCGAGGCGCAGTGCCGCGAGCACGTGCAGTACTACTTCAATAATCTCTTGGAAGAGATCAACACCGCGGCGCTGAACATGCTGAAGGCGCAGAATCCGGACATCGATTTCGCGCGGCTCAAGCCGCCCTTCGACTACGCGACGGCCAACATGGACAACCTGCGCGAGCGCGGCCTCCTCCTCGTCGGCACGCCGGACCGGGTGTTCGAGGACCTCATGGAGCAGTATCACGAGGTTGGCGGCTTCGGTACGCTGCTCGCCATGATTCGCATGGGGACCATGCCGCAGGAGGTCCTGACGCGGTGCCTCCGACTCATCGGCGAGGAGCTGATCCCCAAGCTTCACGGCGTCCATGAGCCGGTGGCCGCGAGCTAATGGGTCACCGCTCACGGCTATGACAAAAGCGCGAATAGCACCGATCGGGCGGGGGCTTATCCCCCGCCGCGGCAACGCCCGGCGCGGAGCCGCAACCAAGGGAGACGGAAAGTGGTGGAGCTGAAATCGGCGTTCGTTCAGGCGGGCCAGTATCGCACGCGCTACTGCGAGGCGGGCAGCGGTGACGCCCTCATCGTCCTCCACTCTGCCGATCCGGGCTCCAGCGGTGAGCTCGAATACCGCAACAACATCGGGCCGCTGAGCGAGCATTTCCGTGTCATCGCGCCCGACATCATCGGGTTCGGCCAGACGGACCCGCCGCCCCGGCTCCTCACCCACCCCGCCTACGTCGAGCACATGCTGGCCTTCATCGATGCGCTTGGGCTCACCCGCTACCACCTCATCGGCAATTCCCGAGGCGGCCTGATCGCGATCTCCGTCGCCGCCGAGCGGAGCGACCAGGTCGGCCGGCTCATCTGCGCGGGAAACGCGGGCGGCGGCATCCCGCCGGAGATGCAGGCACGCGCCCTCGCGCCCTTCGCCGAATACACGCCGTCGCCGGAGAACCTGCGCGCCGTCGTCGGCCGGAGCTACTTCGATTTCGACCGGCACGTTCCGCCACCGGTGTTCGCTCGGTACCTCGAAAACAGCAAGCGCCAGTATGAGGCGTATGCGAAGGTCGGCGGGTATCCGATGGACGTCCCGAATGTGCGGCCGCAGCTCGCGGAATTGAAGGCGCCCGTGATGTTCTTCTTCGGCAAGGACGACCAGGTCTTCCACATCGATCAGGCCCTCGTCGGCTTCCAGGGCACGCCGAACAGCCGATTCGTCGCCTTCTCGAATTGCGGCCACCACCCCCAGGTGGAGTACGCGAACGCCTTCAATCGGCTGGCGCTGCAATTCCTCGCGGGAGAGCTGGATGACTGACCTCCGCCCGGACGGCGTCGCAATCACGACGACCGTCAACGGGACGGAGTACCGCGCAACCGTCGAGCCTCGCCTCTCTCTCGCCGACTTCCTCCGCACCGATCTCGGACTGACCGGCACCCACGTGGGCTGTGAGCATGGGGTGTGCGGCGCGTGTACGGTGCTGCTGGATGGGCACACGACTCGAGCGTGCCTGCTCTTCGCCGCTCAATGCGATGGAGCGGAGATCACCACGATCGAGGGGATCGGCCAGCCCGATCGGCTCCATCCGGTCCAGGAGGCCTTTCGCGAGCACCACGCCCTCCAGTGCGGGTTCTGCACGCCCGGGATGGTCCTCTCCGCCATCGAGCTGCTGACCGACAACCCCCAGCCGACCGAGGAGGAGATCCGCGTCGCTCTGGCCGGCAACCTGTGCATGTGCACCGGCTACGTCAACATCGTCCGGGCCGTCGAGGCCGCGGCCGCGGCTCCGCGCGCGCGCGATTCAGTCGCCGCGTCGAGAGAGGCAAAGTCATGACGGAGAGCCACGTTGGGCAACCAGTCCGACGAACGGAGGACCTGGCCCTACTGGTTGGCCAGGGACGCTTCATCGACGACGTCGCGATGCCGGGGATGGCCCACGCGGCGTATCTCCGAAGCCCGTACGCCCACGCGCGGATCGCGCGCGTGGACGTGCGCCGCGCGGCCGCCCATCCAGGCGTGTTCGCGGTGCTCACAGGGGACGAAGTGGCGCGACTGTCTCGACCGCAGCGCGGGCGCGTCCCCCTCGCCAACTCGCCCCAGGTCTTCGCCCTGGCCCACCGCAAGGTCTGCTACGTGGGCCAGCCCGTGGCGGCCGTCGCCGCCGTCGACCGGGCCACGGCGGAGGACGCGGCCGAGCTGATCGAGGTCGAGTACGAGCCGCTGCCGGTCGTCGTCGACCCCGAGCGCGCGATGGAGCCCGGCGCGCCCCTCGTGTTCGAGGAGATCGGCTCCAACGTGCTCTGGCACGGGACGTTCCCGTACGGCGACGTCGACGGCGCCTTCGCCCGCGCCGAGCGGGTCGTTCGCGAGCGCGTCACGCTGCATCGGTACGCGTCGACACCCCTCGAGACCTTCGGCGCCATCGCCCAGCTCGAGTCGGCGACAGGCGCCTACACCATCTGGGGCCACACGCAGCAGCCCGGGCAGGACCTCCACGGCGTTGCCGCGGCGCTCGGGATCTCGCCGAGCCAGGTGCGGCTGATCGTACCCCCGCTGGGGGGCGGGTTCGGCAACAAGGTCCGCCCCCTTAACTTGATCGCCCTCGCCCTCCTCGCGCGCAAGGCGGGGCGTCCCGTGAAGTGGATCGAGGACCGCCGCGAGAGCCTGCTCGCCCTCGGGCATTCCGCGGACGGCGTGATGGAGGTCGAGGCGGCGGTGACGAACGCGGGGGTCATCGAAGCGATCCGCGTCCGCAACATCGAGAACGAGGGCGCCGGCATCGACTTCGCCGGCCGCCACAACCTGCTGATGCTCACCAACCTGGTGAACTGCTATCGGATCCCGGCGGCCTCGTACGAAGGCTACTCCGTCGTCACGAACCGTTGTCCGGTCGTCGCCAACCGCGGGATCGGCAAGCCCTTCATGTGCCTCGCCGTCGAGCGGACGGTCGACGCCATCGCCCACGAGCTTGGCCTCGATCGGGCGGAGGTACGGTTCCGGAACTTCATCCAGCCGGACCAGTTCCCCTACACCACGCCCGGCGGGCAGGTCTACGACAGCGGCGACTATCCGGCGATGCTCCGCAAGGCGCTGGATCTGGTCGATTACCAGGGGGCCCTTCGCGAGCAGGAAACGGCGCGCCGCGCAGGGCGGCTCGTCGGGATCGGCATCGCAACCGGAGTCGAGCCGGGCGGCTCGAACCTGAGCTATGGGATGCTCATCAGCGGCCCCGGCCAGCTCCTGAGCGGACAGGGCGAGGCGGCGCGCGTGCGGATGGAGACCGACGGCACCGTGTCCGTGCTGACCGGCGGGCTCGACGCCGGCCAGGGCCACGCCACGGCCCTCGCGCAGATCGTAGCGGACGAGCTGGGCGTCTCCGTCGAGCGCGTTCGGGTACCGACGACGTTCGACTCGGCCAGCCATCCCTACGTCATGGCGTCCGGGAACTACTCCAATAAGTTCCACGGCCAGGACACGGCCGCGGTCATCGGGGCCGCGCGCAGGGTCCGCGACAAGCTCCTACAGCGCGCGGCGACGCACCTCGAGGTGGCGCCCGAGGACCTGGAGCTCCGGGACGGCATGATCGTCGTTCGCGGCGCGCCGTCCCGGGCGGTGCCCATCGCCGAGATCGCGACCCGCGCCTACTGGAGCCTGGCCGACGACCAGCCCGAAGATGGCCCCGGCCTCGAGGCCGTCTATTACTACGCCAATCCGTACACGAACCGGCCCGACGCGCAGCACCGCGTCCGCGTCCAGCTTGGCTTCTCGAGCGCGGCCCACGTCGCGCTCGTCGAGATCGATCCGGAGACGCTGGTGATCCACGTGCGCCGCTACGGCGTCGTGCACGACTGCGGGCGCGAGATCAATCCCATGATCGTCGAGGGCCAGGTCCACGGCGCCACCGTGCACGGGATCGCCGCGGCGCTCCTGGAGGAGTTCGTCTGCGACGACGACGGCCAACTCCTGACCGCCTCGTTCATGGACTACCTGAAGCCGACCGCCGCCGACGTTCCCACCATTGAAGGGGATCGACTAGAAACGCCCTCGCCCTTCACGCCCCTCGGCACGAAGGGGATCGGCGAGGGGGGCGCGGTCATCGCCCCGGCGGCGATCGCCAGCGCCGTCGAGGATGCGCTCGCGCCGCTGGGCATCCGCATCGGCGCGCTTCCCATCACGCCGTCCCGGTTGTGGGAGCTGATTGCGCGGGGCGGCGGGCGGTACGAGTCGCGCTAACCCGCCGTTCTCTGTCTCAGCAGTCCGGCTCGTCGCCCGGCGCGGCGCCGCGCTCGTCACCAGACGGCTGGACCTCTTCGGATGGCGCCTGCTCCTCGTCATCCTGCCCGTACGAGGCAGGGACGAGCAGGGCGCAAGTCAGTACCCCAACGGAAAGCGGGAGCACGACGAGCCTTCCCGTAAACACCTTACCCTGCAGCGGGACCCGCTGCGGCCGCGTTGTCCGGTGGAATTCGACAGCATCAGCGCGCCAGCATTGGAGATGCCGCCGACAGGGATGTAGCAGCCGCCACGGTCGCACGACGCGCTGCCGCCCGTGATGGTCAGATCCTTGGCGCCCACCGTCTTCCCGGTCGCGACGGTCAGAACCGGCTGCCCCCACGGAGGACGGCACGACCCTTCCCGTCCAGCGCCAGGGTATCGGCAGTGGTGCTCCCGATCACAAAGGGGCCCCTGCAGGTTCCGGTAATTTCCAGGTTGTGACCAGCGGTTGCGGCCGTCAGCGCGCGGGCGAGGACGCTCGGGTTGGTCCGACAGGTGACCGGGATCGTGGTGGCCGCGGTCGCTTCTTCCGCTCCCAGCGGCCCGAATGCCACCAGACGTGAAGGCGACGAGACACCAACGGGCCGACGCACGCTCAGAAGCTCCACAGCTCCGAGGCGCCGCTGCCCGCGATTCACTTCGTGGGGAGGAATCGCACCCGGTACCTGAACCCCAAGCTCGACGGCTCGATCGACACGTATTTGGCGGCGATCCAGATGGAGCCGCGCACGCCTCGGCCAGTCCGCGCACCACACCTCGGACCAGCTCAACGTGATAGGTCTGCCCTACGACCTCCGTATCACGCGAGTCAGCAAGCGAAACGCCGGCCTGTCCGGCGGGCTGACGGCTTGGAACGCGCAAGAATGGGTGTTGTACGCCGAGCACTCACGGTTGCGGG
This sequence comes from Chloroflexota bacterium, assembly GCA_035652535.1. Lineage (NCBI taxonomy): Bacteria > Bacillati > Chloroflexota > Chloroflexota bacterium. The sequence continues at coordinate 18,904 of DASRDP010000023.1, read as the reverse complement.
GTGGTCGGTTGCGCCCTTGCTGTAACGCTGCGCATCCGCGACGCGTTACGCGCTTTCCTCCTCGAACGGGGAAGGGGCAACCGCGGACTCTGTTGCCTGAGAAGCCTCCGCCTCATATTGTTGGTGCGGGCGGTCCCTCGATGCGCCGAGCGTCTCATCTACGATGTAGTCCAGCACCTGGACGAACAGACCGAGTTCTTGCTCGCCTGTCAAAGCGGTCAGCAGAAACGTAGGGCGACCATTTAGGCGAGGCTCCAGACGAACCCCAGGGATTGCGGTCAGTCGCTCCCAGATCCGCCGGCGGGTTTCTAGATTGTCAAAGGGCGCAGACATGTGCTGGAATTGGATCACTACGTTTCCATCGGAGCGAATGCTGCATGTCCACTGGAAGCCTTTGCTGTTTCGTCGATCGAGTTGGAAATACATTTCGGTCTCGGTGCCACGATTGACGAATGGCAGACGGTCCAGGCGGATATCCCGGTAGCCCAGGCGCTGAAGGTCATCCTGTTTGCGATTGACCCATACCAAGAGGTTCTCAACCACAACACCGGCTGCGAGACCGAATCGCTCTGCCAGCAAGGCGGCGAACGACCGAGGATCCCACTCGGTTCGCAGAAGAGGGGTCGTCAGATCGAATTCGCAAACGATCGGCACATGGTCGCTCAGGACTGACGTATCTGCCGGAAGTAAAAGCCGCTGAGCGCGCTTCGCTAGCTCTGGCGTGGCGTAAAGGTAATCCATCTGCGACCCGTTGAATGTGATCAGATGCCTGCACGCTGGCTCATGACATGAGCAGCACGGCGGGGCGGGCGGACGTTCCGGAACGACTTCCGCAAGATGCACGAGGCCCAGAGCTTCCACTGCACGCAGGATTGCGTCATATCGCTTCCATTCGGGCTTGTCGGGGTTGCTAGCTGTGGATACGTTGAAGTCGCCACCCAGAACAACATGTTGACCCTCGGGGGAATCGAAGAGCGGTATGAGATCGGCAACGATGCGGAACATGGTCGTCTGGGCATATACCTCGATCATTCCGTAGACGCTCACGAACGCGACCGAGCCAAAGTCAGGAACAGTCGTCCTGGCCACCACCACCGCGCCGGGCACGCTACCGAGCATCGAAAAAAGCTGCGGGGAATAGCGGGTCCGGACGACATCGATCTCATCAACGGCGTAGTTGGGACAAACTGCCACGACCGCTGACCCCCAGCCGCGTCTCCCGCCGATCGGACGATAGACGACACGATCTCGGGCGATAGACCGCGGCGGAACGGTCTCCTGCAGCAGAGCGATATCAATGGCGAGCTCTGTGAGTTTCACCCAACCGGCTTCGCGTGCTGACACGGTCCGTTTCCAGTGGTCCATGTTCCACGTCGCGACACGCAGAAGGCGTGGACGGCTTGTCTGCTCCTCCTCCATGCGGCCCCCGGCGTAGTAGCGCCGTCTCGAATGCGCCACCCCTAAGAGTGGCCGGAGGGTCGGCAGATGTCAACACCCTGCAATCCCTGTAATAACCTGCAATACGGCAAAGCCCCGCCGATAACGGTGCGATGGCCTCCCGTGGACCGCGCCCATGGCCGCGTTCCTTTGCGTCAGTCGTACCGCGCGGGAAATGCGTACGGCTCGGGCGCGGGCGTGTCGGTTCCCACGTTGAGCTGAATCACCTCGCGGTCGGCAAGTTCAATGTCCGACGGGTCGCCGTCGACTCGCGCGCCGTCGACGTACGCAAATACCTCTCCATGGGCCTCGCCGACTTGCGTCTCGCTGAGGGGCTCTCCCCAAACGGCGAAGAAGTCGCCGAGGGTGAACGTGCGAGGAATCGGAGCTTCATGGACGTGGAAGAGTAGCGATTCCAGGCGGCCACATGGGATGTCGTTCGGCCAATTCGCTTCGTCGGGGTTGGATTCGTCCTCTGCGCTCGCTGGGGCAACGGCCACCACCAACGCGAGGAGCATGGTCAAGGCCAAGGCACGAAGCATACGAACCTCCGAGGTCAAACCGGTGCGTCACCGCCATGAACGATCGCAAAACCAGCTCCACGCAATTGGCAGGAAGCGGGCCTGCTCGGGTCTCGACTGGCGCGGCGATCACCGGGTTCGAGAGACTGGGGGTTGGGCCTTGCGCACATGCTCGTGCAGCAATTGCGCCCGTCCACTCACCCCCGGTCTGATCGCTCCTGGAACTCTGGGTGCAGCTCCATCTGGACCATCTCGCTCCCTCCCCAGGAGAAGATGGTCGGACAGATGAAGGCGATCCACTTGGCGGGCCTGGCGTCGTCCTTGTTGAAGTGCTGGTGCTCGACCCCGCCGGGCTTCATGGGCAAAAGCAGCAGGTCGCCGGCCTCCCAGTCGTGGCGCTCGCCTTCGACGACGGAATACCCTTCGCCCTCGAGGATGTAGATGACGAGCCCGCCCTGGTGGCGATGCTTCCCGGAGTGCTGCTTGATGTCCTGAACGAACACGATCCAGTCGTCGAGGGCGGTCTGCGGCGGCTGGTCCGAGTGCCGAGAGGGCCAGAGGAAGTACTTGACGAGCGCCTGACGAGTCATGACCCACGGCTCTTCCTTGGCGCGGACCACCACCTTGCCGCTGTACGATCGCTCCCGCTCCTCCCGGAGGTCGGTGATGAGCTGGTCGTAATACTCGCGCTGACGGACCCGCTCGCGCTCGCGCTCGATCACGTCGACGCCCCCTGAATGGCCCGCCATACCCGCAGCGGCGTCGCGGGCGCCTCTGTGATTCGCACGCCGAGCGGGCTCAGCGCGTCGTTGATCGCGCAGAGGACGGCCGCCGGCGTGGTGTGGATCGCCGCCTCGCCGATCCCCTTCACCCCAAGCGCGGTGATGGGCGAGGGTGTCACCATCGGGTACTCCTCCGCCATCGGTACTTCGTGGATGGTGGGGAGCAGGTAGTCCATGTACGTCGACGTCAGGATCTGGCCGTTCTCGTCGTACACGTACTCTTCCAGAAGCGCGTTCCCGATGCCGTGGGCCAGTCCGCCCTGGAGCATGCCCGACACGACGCTGGGGTTGAGGCGCGTCCCGCAGTCATCCACCATCACGTACTTCAGGATCCTGACCTGGCCGGTGTCCCGGTCCACCTCCACCATGCACAGGTGGAGGGCGCCGGCGGCCGTCACGCTGTACGTGCCGCGTCCTTGCTCGTCGGGGAGCGCCCGGTCCGGCGGGTTCCAGACGTACGTCGCCTCTGCGCTCCCGTCGACTCCTTCCGGCAGGAGGTCTGGCCGCATCAGCATGAACCCGGCCACCCGCGCCACGGGCACGCCCCGGTCTGGCGCGCCCTTCACGCGGAGCTGGCCGTCGAACAGCTCGAGGTCGTCGGCGTGCACCTCGAGCATGACCGCCGCGCCCTGCTTCAGCTTGTCCGTCAGTCGCACGAGCCCGCCCATGACGGCGCCGCTGAGGGCGATGGCCACCGAGCTGGAGATCGGGCCAGTGCCCGGCTGCATCACGAGGCTATCGACCGTGACGACCTGGACGTCTCCCGGGGTGAGGTTGAAGTAGTCGGCGACGATCTGGCGCACGAAGGAGTGCTGGCTCTGCCCGCCCCACGGAAACCCGACCTCGACGATCACCTTCCCGAAGGCGTCCATGCGGATGAGCACCCCCTCGGGCGAGGCCGTGCGCGTGAAGATCCGCGGCGAGAGGTGCACCAGCATGGGCGGGCCGGTCAGGCCGGGCTCGATACTGGAGACCACGCTGAGGCCGACGAGCCGACCCTCGGCCCGGGCAGCCTCTACCTCGCGCCGGAGCTCCGCGTGACCGGACTTCTCGAGGAGCAGATCGAGGCTGCCGGCGTAGTTGCCGCTGTCGTAGACGTTGCCGGAGGGAAGCGTGTAGGGGAACTCGTCCATCGGCACGAAGTTGCGACGCCGCATCTCGACGGGATCAATGCCGAGGCGCGCGGCCGCGATGTCGATGAGCTGCTCCAGGATCCAGTAGTGGGACGGGAGCCCGAAGCCCCGATACGGGCCCTGCGGCACCTTGTTCGTGAGGACGGCCACGCACTCGTAGTCGAAGCAGGGGATCTTGTAGCAGCCGCTGAAGGAGATCATCGGTTTCAGCACCATGCCGACGCCGAGCCACTCCGCAAAGGCGCCGAAGTCGTCGACCATGCGCATGCGAAAACCGGTGATCGTCCCATCGCGCTTCACCGCGAGGGCGCATTCGTGGCGCCGGTCCCAGGCGTGGCTGCTGTTCCCGATCAGGTGCTCCAGCCGGTCCTCCGTCCACTTCACCGGCCGACCGCCCAGCTTCTTGGCCATGAGGCACACCAGCACGATGTACCGCGCGAAGGTCTTCACGCCGAAGCTGCCGCCCAGCGGCGACTGGACGATGCGGATCTGGTTCGACGGCATTCCGAGGGACGTAACGAGCGCGGGGAGGATGAGGTGCGGGGAGCGATGGCTCCCCCGAACCGTCAGCATGTTCGAATACGGGTCCCAATCGGCGATGCAGACGCACGTCTCTATGGGATTGCCGCTGGTCCGGTTCCAGCGAAACCGCTCCTCGACGATCAGGTCCGCCTCGCCGAAGGCCTTCGCGACGTCGCCGAACTCGAAGTGGCGCTGATAGGCAACGTTGCTCTCCTTCCCCTCCAGCACGAAGGGGGGACCGGCGATGGCGCGCTCGGGGTCGACGACCGGATCGAGCGGCTCGTACTCCACGTCGATGAGCTCGAGCGCGTCCTCAGCGATGTAGCGGTCCGTCGCCGCGACCATCGCCACCGGTTCGCCCACCCAGTGCACCTTCTCCGTGGCCAGGGCGTAGCCCGTCCACCCCTCGGGAACGCCGAAGACCGGCTGCGACCAGGCCTTCACCTCTTCACCGGTGAGGATCGCCGCGACGCCGGGCAGCGCGGCGGCGCGCGAGGCGTCGATTCGAACGATGCGGGCGTGGGCGTGGGGACTCCGGAGGATCGCCGCGTGCAGCATCCCCGGTAGGCGGACGTTGTCTCCGTACTCCGCGCGCCCAGTCAGCAGGAGCGGGTCTTCCACGCGGGGGACGTCCTTCCCCACGTAGCGGGGCTGCGCGATCGGCAGGGCTTCCGGCCCCCCCATGGCGCCGTCGGTCACTGCCATCGCCTCACGCGTGCTCGCGCTGGGACGTGGGGACCGGGTTTTCGCCGCGCAGCCGGGCGGCGGCGAGCTGCACCGATTCCAGGATGTCTTTGTAGCCCGTGCAGCGGCAGATGTTGCCCGAGAGCCAGTCCTTGATCTCGTCCGCCGACGGATCCGGAATCGTCTGGAGCAGCTCGTAGGTGGTCATGAGGAAGCCGGGGGTGCAGAACCCGCACTGGAGCCCGTGCTCATCGCGAAAGGCCTGCTGGATGGGATGGAGGGTGCCGTCGGGGTTCGCCAGCCCCTCCACTGTCATCAGCTCCGCGCCATCGGCCTGCACGGCCAGCATGATGCAGGAGCGAGCCGTTTCGCCGTTCAACAGGATCGTGCAGGCGCCGCACACGCCGTGCTCGCAGCCGACGTGCGTGCCGGTGAGCCCCAGGTCCTCGCGGAGAAAGTCCACGAGCGTCTTCCGCGCCTCGACGGTTGCATTGTACGTCATGCCGTTGACGCGGAGCTGGACCTCGCGCGTGGTGGCCACGCTACCTACTCCAACCTTCCCATCGGGGTCACTGGGCGAGCTTCTGCCAGGCCTGGCTCAGGGTTCGACGGGTCAGGGCGCCGGCCACCGAACGACGGTACGCGGCCGACGCGTGGAGGTCATCCTCAGGATCGAGCTGGTCGCTCACGACCGCGCCCGCATCCGCGAATGCCCGGTCACCCGGCGGCTGCCCCACCAGCGCTCGCTCGGCGTCCGCCACGCGCTGCGGCGTCGGGCCGACACCGAAGTACACCAGGCGCGCCCGCGCGATCGCCGCGCGATCGGGATCGAGCGCGAGCCCCGCGACCGCGCCCACCAGGGCGAAGTCCCCATGGCGCCGGCTCACCTCCGTGAACGACCAGGCCATGTCCGGCTCGGGCGCGGGGAACCGCACTTCGGACAGGACCTCGTTCGGAGCGAGCGCGGTCGTGAGAAAGCCGACGAAGAACTCCGCGGCCGGCACGGTGCGCTGACCTTTCGAGCTGGACGCGATCATCTCGGCGTCGAGCGCCAGCGCGAGCGCCGGGATCTCGGCCGCGGGGTCGGCGTGCGCCAAGCTTCCGCAAACGGTTCCGCGACTGCGGATCTGCGGGTGACCGATGGAGAGGGCGGCTTCGGCCATGATCGGAAAGCGCGCGGTGACGAGCGGGTCGCGATGGAGCGAGCGCTGGCGCGCGGTCATGCCAATCGCGACGCCGCCGTTCCACGCGCGCACATAGCCGGACCCCTCGATCCGATTGAGGTCGACCAGGACGGCGGGGCGCGCAAGGCGCATATTGAGGAGCGGCATGAGGCTCTGACCGCCCGCGATGACCTTCGCGTCGCCATCGTGCCGGTCGAGGAGCGCCAGCGCTTCCTCCAGGGAACGCGGGTCGAAATAGTCAAAACGTGCTGGTTTCAACGCAGTCCTCGGGCGGTGGCCGGGGCCATTTTCCACCACGTCTGGAGAAAATGCAATACACTGATCCAACCGCCGAGCCTCGCGACGGCAATTCCCGCCAGAACTCGTCGATCAGCCGCCTGGCTCACGGCGCTCTATCCGCGGTGCTGAAAAGGAGTGGCCTCGTTGCAGCCGGTCTATTTGGAGCTTCGCGACGTCGTGAAACGGTTCGGCCGCGTGACCGCTGTCGACCACGTCTCGTTCAACGTCCGGCAGGGCGAGGTCCTCACGCTGCTCGGGCCCAGCGGGTGCGGCAAGACCACTACGCTCCGAATGGTCGCCGGCTTCGAGCGTCCGGACGCCGGAGAGATCGAGATCCAGAGTCGCCTCGTCTCGTCGAGCGCGCGCCGCCTGAACGTCGCGCCCGAGAAACGCGGCCTGGGAATGGTGTTCCAATCGTACGCCGTGTGGCCGCACATGAGCGTGTTCGACAACGTGGCCTATCCCCTGACCCTTCGTCGCGTACCCCGCGCCGAGGTGAAGGAACGCGTCGAGCAGACCCTGGAGCTGGTGGGGCTCTCCGGACTCGCGCACCGCCCATCTCTGCTCCTGAGCGGCGGGCAGCAGCAGCGGGTGGCGCTGGCGCGCGCGCTGGTGTACTCGCCCAGCATTCTTCTCCTCGACGAGCCGTTGAGCAATCTCGACGCCAAGCTTCGCAATCAGATGCGGATCGAGCTGAAACGCCTCCAGGAGCGCGTCTCCGTCACCGTGCTCTTCGTGACCCATGACCAGATCGAGGCGATGTCGCTGTCCACCCGGCTTGCCGTGATGAACCAGGGCCGCATCGAGCAGATCGGCTCGCCTCAGGAAGTCTACGAGCGACCTTCCACCCCCTTTGTCGAAGACTTCCTCGGACGCGTCGTGCGGTTCCACGGCACCATCGTTGACCGAAGCTGGAAGGGCCTGCTCGTCGAGCTGGATTCGGTCGGAGCGCGCGTCACGGTGGAGGCCGACGACTCCTTGGCCCCGGGTCAGCGGGTGCTCGTGGCCATCCGACCGGAAGACCTCGATCTCAGCAGACGTGGTGAGGGAAGCGGCGATCATTCGATTCGCTGCGCCGTCGAGCGGCTGCTGTATCTCGGCAGCGAATGCGAGGTACTGCTCCGCGCGGGCTCCGAGCTGTTCACCCTCACGGTTCCTCGCGCGCGCTCCGCCGACGTCGGCCAGACGGTTGACCTGTCTCTGCCGCCCGAGCACCTGCGCGTCTGGGCCACCGGCCGCACGGCGCTTCAAGTCGCCGGACTCGGAGAGGAGGGTGAGGCGCCCGTGGAGAGCGCGCTCGCCGCTCCGGGCACGAACGGCGCCCCCGTCTAGGAGTCGCAGGCGTGGCTGACGTCGCCGTCCCGATAGAGGGCCGCGCCTTTGCGCGGAACATCCAGTGGAGCGCGGTGCTCATGACGCTCCTCCTGGGGATCGTCGCCTTCGCCGTGCTCGCACCGCTGGCCATGATGCTTCTCAGCAGCTTTCAGCTCTCCGCCCCGGGGCGGCCCGTCGTCTACGGACTCGACGGCTGGGCGCGCGTCATCAGCGACCCCTCAATCGCGTCGGCCTTCGCGAACTCCATCTCGCTCTCCGTCGTTCGGGAGGCCATCGCCCTGGTTATCGGTGTCTGCCTCGCCTGGCTCATCGCGCGCACCGACCTCCCTGGGAAGAGCGTGCTCGAGTTCGTGTTCTGGATCGCGTTCTTTCTGCCGCCGCTCCCCGTTGCGATCGGCTGGATCCTGTTGCTCGACGGCAAGTTCGGCATCGTGAACCAGTGGCTCGGCATGCTGCCGTTTGGGATCGGGCCCGTCTTCAACATCTACTCATTCTGGGGAATCATCTGGGTCCACCTCACGACCACCCTCGGCGTCAAGGTGCTGCTGCTGGCGCCGGCCTTTCGGAACCTCGACGCTGCCATGGAGGAGGCGTCGCGGAGCTGCGGCGGCAGCACGGTCGGGACGCTGTTCCGAATCGTCGTGCCCCTGATGGCGCCCGCCATCATCGTGTCCACAGTCCTCGGGCTGATCCGCTCGCTGGAGGCCTTCGAGATCGAGCTGCTTCTGGGCGTGCCCATCGGCCTGTACGTGTATTCCACGAAGATCCGCGACCTGGTCCAGTTCGAGCCGCCCCAGTATGCGCCGGCCTCTGCCCTGGGCGTCGCGTTCCTCGCGATCTTGCTCGCCCTCGTCTGGTTCCAGCGGTGGTTCCTCGGACGCCGAATGTATCGAACGATCGGCGGGCGCGGCTTCAGCACACGGCTGACGGCGCTCGGACGCGCTCGTTGGCCCCTCTTCGCGGTGGTCGTGCTTCTCGCCCTGGTCATCACCCTCGTCCCTGTGTCCGTCCTCGTGATGGGGACCTTCATGCGCGCCTTCGGCTACTTCAACATCCCGGACCCCTGGACCCTCCAGCACTGGCAGCGCGTGCTCCGCGACCCGCTCCTCGTCCGCTCGTTCCAGAACACGCTCATCGTCGGGTTCGGATCCGCGGCCTTCGGCGTGGCCTTCTACGGCCTCGTCGCGTACGTGATCGTGAAGACGCGCTTCTACGGACGCGCGCTGCTGGACCTGCTCTCGTGGCTGCCCTGGGCGATCCCCGGGATTCTGATGGGCCTGGCGCTGCTGTGGACCGTGTTCCGAACCCCGTTCCTGCTGCCGTTGTACGGCACGATCTACCTGCTGATCCTCGCCCTGGTGATCAAGAGCATGCCGCTTGGGGTTCAGCTCACGAAGAGCGTGCTGCTGCAGCTCGGCGACGAGCTGGAAGAGGCCTCGCGCATCGCTGGCGGCTCCTGGGTGCTCACCTACCGCCGCGTCGTGCTCCCGCTCCTCGGCCCGACGCTGGTGACGGTGGGGGTTGTGTGCTTCATGTCGGCCGCGCGCGACATCAGCACCATCGTCCTGTTGGGGTCGAGCCAGTCGCGGACGCTGTCGCTCCTCGCGCTCGACTTCGCATATGGGGGTCAGCTCGAGCGGGGGACGGTGGTGGCGGTGCTCACCGTGGCCATGATCGTCGTCGCCGCGTTCATCGCGCGCCTCTTCGGCGGCAAGATCGGCATCGCCAGCCAGTAAGCCCGGGCCGAGGCGTCAGTCGGACGGGGCGGCCGCCGCGCCCGGCCCGCGATAGTCCGGAAACTTCATGATCTCGTCGATAAAGGCCTCGCGCATCGCGCGGCCGTACGTCCGGCGCGGGTTCGTGGCCCGGGCGCGCGTCGTTTCTGCCTCCACCTTCGCGACGAGGAAGCTCGGGCCGTCGCCTTTGAGCGCCGCCGTCACGGCCTCCTCGAATTCTCCGATGGTGCGGACGGTGCGGGTCGTCTCGATGCCCGCGCCCTGCGCCATCTGTGCGAGGTTCGCGTTGCGCGCGGTGGCGGTCGGGCCCATCCGCGCGTACGCTTGGTTGTCGAAGACGATCACGACGAGGTTCTTCGGGTTGACGTCGCCGATGGTGATGAGGACGCTGGTGTCCTCCATCATGCTGCCATCAGAGTCCAGGGCGATCACCTTGCGCTTGGGGAAGGCAAGGCTCACGCCGACGGCGAAGCCGGTGCACAGCCCCATATTCAGCCCGTAGAAGCCCGGGCCGCTCTTTCGGAGGGATGCGAAGACGCTCGTGTTCGTCGAGAGGCTCGTCACGACGAGCATTTGATCGTCGATGAGCCGGTCGGCGAGCAGCTTCAGACAATCGTACCGATCCAAGCAGCCCTCTCCCATCCCGTGCTGGTTGCGGCCGACGCCAGTATACCCGGTCGCGACCGCGGTCCTAACAATCGCACTCTCGCGCGGGTCGCGTCGCCACAGTACAATGCGCTTCATCGAGCCAGAAGGAGATTCATCTCGTGCGGCAATTCGCTCCCGTGTTCATCGTTGTCCTCGGCGCCCTGCTCCTCGCATGCACGCAGGCGCCCCGCACGGGCTCTGCCCCGCAGACCTCCGGGGGCACGCAGACCAGCGCATCATCCGAGTGGGACCAGATCGTGGCCGCCGCGAAACGCGAGGGTAAGGTCGTCGTCGTCGGACCGCAGGGAAGCGACGCCCGGGACGCGCTCGTCGAAGGGTTTCAGCAGAAGTATCCCGACATCGAAGTCGACTACAGCGGGCTCTCCGGGTCGGAGGTTGCGCCCAAGCTCATCAATGAGCAGGCCGCAAATCAGCACCTCACCGATCTCGCCATCACCGGCACGACGACGGTCATCGAGGCGCTCCGCCCCGCCGACGCGGTCGTTCCGATCAAGGACTATCTCGTCGGACCCAACGTGCGCGACACCTCGGTCTGGCGAGATGGCAAGCTGAATTTCGCCGACGACGCGGGCCAATACAACCTGGTCTTCAGCGCATACGTGAAAGAGGCGTTCGTCTATAACCCGACGATGATCGCCCCGGGCGAGATCACCAGTTACCGCGACCTGCTCGATTCGAAATGGCGCGGCAAGATCGTGTTCCGCAATCCCACGACCCCGGGCGGGGGACTCGCCGCGGCGACCTTCTTCTACGCGACCGACTCTCTCGGGAAGGACTTCCTCGGCCAGCTTCTGAAGCAAGACGTTGTCATCTCGACGGACGACCGGCAGGTGCTGGACTGGGTGGCCCGGGGTCAATACCCCATCGCCTTCGGGCCCAGCAACGTGCTCACGAACGAGTACATCGAGCGCGGCCTGCCGGTGAAGCTGATGAGTGGCGACAACATTCAGGAGGGCTCGTACCTCACGGCGGGAAATGGGACCCTCGCCGTGCTGCGCGATGTCCCCCACCCGAACGCGTTGAAGGTGTACCTGGACTGGCTGCTCTCGAAGGATGGGCAGGCGGACTGGACCCGCGAGATCGGCTTTGCGAGCCTGCGACGCGACGTGCCCCACCCCAACGTCGACCCCATCCTCGTCCCTCAGGAAGGGGTCGAGTACCAGGCCAACCACATGGAATCGTACGTGAAGATGCGAAGCGAGATCGTCGCGTTCATCAAGAGCGTCCTGCCTCAATAGGCGCCGGAGGAAAAGTGAGATGACGGAGCGGCCTCGTCGCTCGCCCAATGAGCCGCTGGGCATGAAGCCCGCGACGCGCGAGGACAACCTGCTCGACTGGCTGTACGCTCTGCGAGACAAGCAGCGGGCCCAGCAAAAGAAGGCTTCGTGGCTCATCAAAGGGAAAGACCTCAACTGGGAGCGCAACCGCCAGGGCAAGATGAAGTGGTACCTCCATCCCGCCCTCGACGACGCGTGCATCCGGTCGATGCTCTTCTTCCAACAGGAGATCCCCCCGGGCGGGCGGACCGGCGCGCAGCGCACGCCGGGCGGAGCCGTCATGTACATCATCCAGGGGCGCGGGTATACGCTCCTCGACGGCGTACGCCACGATTGGGAAGCGGAGGACGTGGTGAACATCCCCATTCGTACGGACGGGGTGGTGGTTCAGCACGTGAACGCCGACCGGCGCGAGCCGGCCATCTTTATCTGTGCCGACCTCAACCTGGTCGACCTGCTCGGCGTCGATCGTGGTGCGGAGCTGGAGCAGATCGAGGACGCGCCAGACTTCGGGGACCACGATGCGTAGCGTCGTCGCCGCTCCACCGGAGGCGGTCGAGCTCCACGGTTTCCTCGAATGGTACGAGCGCGACTATCCCGACGAGGTCGTCCATATTGAGCGCCCCGTCGACGTGGAGTGGGAGCTGACTGCGCTCGCGACGCGACTGGAGAGGGAGAAGCGCTTCCCCATTCTCATCTGCCATCGCTTGGTCGCGAACGGCCGGGAGCTGGAGCTTCCCGTGGTTTCCTTCATGATGGCCAGCCGGCTGCGCCTCGCGCGCGCCTTCGGCGTCGGCGTTCGCGAGGCGGGGATCGCCTGTTATCGGCGTCTCCAGCACCGCGTCCCACCCGTGGTCGTCTCGCGGGAGGAGGCGCCTGTGAAGCAAATCGTCGCGACTGGGGGCGCCGTGGATGTCCGCGAGCTGCCGGCGCTCCGCCACCACCGGATGGACCCGGGCCGCTACGTCACCCAGGGGCTGTTCCTCACCTTCAATCGCCAGACGCGGCGCGACAACTCGGCGATGCAACGCGGCTGGCTCGCCGACCGCGACGAGATCCGCGTGTTCCTCGGTCCCAGCACCCACAACGCGAAGAACCTGCGCGAGTACGAGGAGGCGGGCGAGGACATGCCCGCCGCGTACTGGGTCGGCCACCATCCGCTCGCCCTGCTGGGCGCGGCGACGCGGGTTGGCGTCGAGGAGAGTCACTACGAGGCGGCCGGCGGCACGCTCGGATCACCCCTCCGCCTCGTGCCGTCCGAAACCCTTGGCCAGGATTTCCTCGTACCCGCGGACGCGGAGATCGTGATCGAAGGCTACATGCCTCGAGGGCAGCGCAAGCCCGAAGGTCCGTTCGGGGAGTACACGCGGTACGTCGGGCCCCAGCGCTGGTGTCCGTTCTTGAAGGTGACCGCCATCACCCGGCGCCGGGACGCGTACTGGGACGACGTCATGGTCGGCCACACGCACTGGATCAGCAGCCTCGGCAAGGAAGGCGAGATTCACCGCGCCGTCCAGCAGGCCGTGCCAACGGTCCGCGCGGTCCACGTCCCGATGTCTGGAGCCGGCGTGCAGCACGTCTACGTCCAGATTCGTAAGACCATCGAGGGGCAGGGAAAGGTCGCGGCCCTGGCTGCGCTCAACGCGTATTTCGCCAACAAGCACGCCTTCGTCTTCGATGAGGACGTCGACATCTTCGATGAGAAAGAGGTGCTCCTAGCCCTCGCCACGCGCTTTCAAGCCGACCGCGGCCTCGTGGTCGTGAACGGCATCACTGGTTCGCCCCTGGATCCAAGCTCCGAGGACGGATTCACGACGTGCAAGGTCGGGTTCGACTGCACGAAGCCGCTGGGAAAGCCATTCGCCGAGCGCCTCTCCATCCCGCAAGACGTGATGGACCGGATCGACCCATTCGAGATCATCGGCCAGGACCGCCTCGAGCGAATTCCCGTCGAGCCCTGGGGATAGGAGCCGATTTGGCAGACTTTGCCTACGTCCCATGCCCGAAGTGCCGCGAACAGTTCATGGTGGGCGTGGAGTTCTTTCGAATCCCGGACGCCTACTGCCACTGCCCCTTCTGCCACCATGAGTTCACCGTCGGAGTGGCAGCCCAAAGGCGCGAAGGAGAGCCGACCGGGAGACTGAGCGCCGACCCGTCCCCGTCCGGCCGCTAGCCGCGGCCGCCGACGCCACCACCAGGAGGAAAATCCATGCACTATTCCGGTCTCCGTGAGTTCCTCGACCTGCTGGAGAGCGAGGGGGAGCTGGCGCACATACCCGTGCCGGTGGACCTCGACCAGGAGCTGGGCGCGGTCTGCGTCAAGAGCCTTCGCGCGTACGGGCCCGCCCTGCTCTTTGAGCACCCGGGCGGGAGCGACATCCCCATGCTCACGAACCTCCTGGCCACCCGGCGGCGCTACGCCCTCGCCATGGGATGCGCGCCGAACGAGTGCCAGCGAGAGTGGAATCGCTGCGCGGAAAATCTCGTCCCGCCGGTCCTCGTCGACCGTGCGCCGTGCCAGGAAAACGTCCTCGTCGGCGACGAAGTCGACATCCTGAAGTTGCCCGCCGCCCTCTGGAACTCGCAGGACGGCGGGCGATATCTGACTCTCTCGTGTCACCACACATTCGATCCAACGACCGGCGCGCGCAACGTCGGGATCTACCGGAACCAGGTCCACGACCGGAATACGCTGGGTATTCTGGCCGGTCCCTACCAGCACATCTCGCTCCAGCACCGTCGCGCGCCCGACGAGCCCTTCCCAGTGGCCATCGCCATCGGGCCCGACCCTCGCGTGACAATGGCGGCGGCGACGCCGTTGCCCTTCGGGACGGACGAGCTGGCGATGGCCGGCGCGCTGCGGGGCGCGCCGATCGAGGTCGTCCGCTGCAAGACCGTGCCCATCGAGGTACCGGCGCACTCGGAGATCGTCCTGGAGGGAGAGGTCCGACCCAACGAGAAGCGCGAGGAGGGGCACTTCGGCGAGTTCACCGGGCATTACGGCGGGCTCCGCATGCCGCGCACCACCATCCACATCACCGCGATGACCTTTAGGAACCGGCCGATCCTCCATCAGGCCTATCAGGGCGCGCCACCGCACGAGACGGACGTGCTGACGGCCATCGGGAAAGAGGCAGAGTTCATCCGCACGATCCCGCTCCCCGGGATCAAAGCCGTCCACCTGACCGAGGGCGGGTGCGGAGTGCTCCACCTGGTGATTTCGGTGGAGAAGCTCTACGAGGGCTACGGGAAGATGATCGGCATGGCGGCCCTGGGTTGCCCGCCCGGCCGACACATCAAGCTCGTAACCGTCGTCGACGACGACGTGGATCCCTTCGACCCGGTGGCCGTGGAGTGGGCGATTGCAACGCGCGTTCAGGCCCACCGGGACGTCGAGATCATCAAGGACGTTACCGGAATCTTCCTGGACCCCTCGATGCCCCCGGAGGAGCAGGCGGGGCCGGCGCGCACGTCGAAGATGATCATCGACGCGACCCGCTACAACGCGAAGAGCTATCCGGCGGTTTGCCTCCCCGACGCGGAAGTCATGAGCCGTGTCGATCAGAACTGGGACCGCTACGGTATCCACCTCGGGGCGGCCGGCTCGCGCCATAACGGCCACACCGCCCCGACGCCAGTGGGGGCCTCCGGCCTCTGAGGTAGGAGCCATCCCGCAATCTCGTCCGGGCGGGTGTCGTAGGGGCAGGGCTGGTCCGAAGGGCCGCGGCGCGTCCCCCGCCGAGGCGAGGCTCGCCACGGCGGTACCTCAAGGGTCGCATTCACCTCGGCGCCGAGGAAGCCGCGGCGCGTCCCCCGCCGAGGCGAGGCTCGCCACGGCGCTACTGCTTCGCCGGGTTCGTGTGACCTTTTTGCCGGTACTTGCTCACGATCCGGTCGATACCCTCGACCATTGCGCGCCGCGCGCGGGGCGACAGGCGGCGGAACTCCGGAAGCGCATTGGCGCCACTTCGGTTTCGGTGGTAGCCGGGATACGTACCCAGCTCGTACTCGTACTCTTTATCCAGCGCCTCAACCACCGCGTCGACCTGCTCGTCGCTGAGAGGCGGGCGGTCGCCGTCGCGTCGGTACCACGGGTCCGACATGATTCGATCCTCGTTTCCCGACTCGAGCAGATCGAAACAGTGCTGAAGCCAATCGGTAACCTCGAGCGTGTAGGCCGAGAGCGTTACGCCCTCTTCGACCCGAGGCGTGTAGTCGCCAATCACGGCAGAAGCCGCCGCACGGTCTCGCCGATCCGGACGCGCTGCGCCGGGCATACTTTCTCCGGCTCCATGCGACGGACAGGCTCGGTTGTCGGCTGCGTCACGGGCGTGGTGCGAAGTGGGGATTCAGTCACTGCGTCTCTCCAATCCAGCGGCGCAGCGCGGCCCGGCGCTCGTCCGTAAGCTCTTCCTCGACGCCGTCCGCCTCTGGCAGGTTCAGCTCGGTGTTGTAGGCGAGCAGGACGCGGTAGAGCTTACAGAGCAGCCTGACGCCGAAGAGAGCGTCGGTGGGGCTCTTGTCGCCGCTGGTCACTTTCGACCGGAGGAGCCACGCTTCCGCTTCGGACACAGCAATCGGCACGTCGCCGGAGCGCTTCCCGTCCCCGAGCATTTCGACGTAGGCGGATCCCAGTCGCAAGAGGAGCGGATAGGCGGAGCAGCTCATGTCTTCCGTCCCGCGGTCCTGGTTCAGCACCCGATCGGTCAAGACAAGGATCTCTTCCGCGTTCAGATGGAGAAATTGTTGCTGCGTCATCTGCACGTTGCTCCTTTACCTGTCAACAAACATCCCACGGCACAGTTAGCCATTGAATATCTGTGCGTGAATAGAGAGTGAATGAATAGCTCAGGAATGACTGTCGCCGAGCAACGACTACTCGTGCGCAATCGATGCGCCGTCAACGTGCGATTACGCTGGGATCTCCGGACGGCCCCAGTAGCGGGGGCCGCGCACGCGGTGTATATTCGTCTCCGTTCCGAAGGCGTTCCCGGGAGGAAACGTGAAGCTGCTGTTCTTCGACGACTACAAGCTGGGCGTGCTGGATGGCGAGACGGTGGTCGACGTCTCGAGCGTGGTCCAGGCGATCCCGCACGTCGGCCCGCACGGTCTGATCAACGGGCTGATCGAGCGCTTCGGCGACTACCGACCGGCCCTCGAGTCTGCCGTGCGGTCGGGCACGGGCGTGCCGATCGGCAGCGTGCGCATTCGGCCTCCGCTGCCCAAGCCCTACAACGTCGTCTGCATGGCCGTGAATTACATGGAGGACGGGACGCGCGATGCGCCGGCGCCCATCAACGCCTTTCTCAAAACGCCGAACGCCATCATCGGGGACGGGGACACGATGGTCCTTCCGGACGTCCCCGCGACCATCTTCGAAGGCGAGGCCGAGATCGCCCTCGTCATCGGAAGGCGGGCCTCCCAGGTGCCGGCGAGCGATGCGATGGGCTACATCTTCGGCTACTTCAACTTCGTGGACGGGTCGGCGCGCGGGCTGCCTCCCGAAGGAAACACGTTCTACCTGATGAAGTCCCGCGACACCTTCGCGCCCATTGGGCCGTACCTGGTGACCGCGGACGAGATCGCCGACCCGCACGCCCTGCAGGTTCGTCTCTGGAACAACGGCGTTCTGATGCAGGACTACAACACGAGCGACATGGCCCACAAGATTCCCCGCTGCATCGAGTGGATCACCCACACGCACACCCTCGAACCGGGAGATGTGATCTCCCTCGGGACGAACCACCGTGGCCTGAATCCATTCATGGATGGAGACGTGGTGGAGGTCGAGACGGAGGGCCTTGGCCGCCTGCATTTCCGCATCCGCGACGATCTCGAGCGGACGTGGGCGCGAGAGACGCGCCTCCAGCGCCAGGAAAAGGGGCTCAAGGGCACAACGCCGCAGCTTACCGGTAAGTACGCGGCGAGCTGAGAGGGCCAGGCGCCCTCAGCGCACGCCGCCAGATCAGGGAGCGACCGATGGATGATTCCTTGCGAGGCGCCGCGGCCATCGTCGGAATCGGCGAGCTGAAGCCCGAGCGCACCCGACCGGGCCGCGACGCCATGAGCCTTCTCGCGGAGGCGGCGTATCTCGCGATTCAGGACGCCGGCCTGACGAAACGCGACATCGACGGACTCATCATGGAGCCGGAGCTCGCCGTTGGTGGCGGCGGAGGCTTCAACGCGAAGATGGCCGAATACATGGGCATCTATCCGACGTGGGCAACCGGGTGCGACGCCCAAGGGGCCGCCGGCGTGGCCATGGCGCTGCAAGCGGCCGCGTACGTGCAAGCCGGCCTCGCCACCTACGTGCTGTGCGGGATGGGCGCCGCGATCGACACGGGCGGCCGGCGCCGGCCCGCGGCGCCGGCGCGAACGGAGACGGCGACGACCGAGTTTTCCGTCCCGTTCGGCCCGACGGTCGCCGCGAACGGCTGGTACGCCATGATCGCCAAGCGCTATGAGGCGCTTTACGGAACGACCGTGGAGAAGCGCGCCAAGATCTGCGTGGACCTCCGGTACAACGCCAACCACAACCCCATGGCCATCTGGCACGACACACCCATCACCGTCGACGACGTGGTGAAATCGCGAATCGTCGCCGACCCGCTCCACCTGCTGGAGTGCGTCATGCCATGCGCTGGTGGATGCGCGTTCATCGTGACTCGGGCGGACATTGCCCGTGGCATGCGCCACAAGCCCGCGTACATTCTCGGCGGCGGACTCGGCATCCTCCGCGGCAACCTCACGCACGTCGGCGAGATCACGATCTGTCCCGTCGGCGGCGCCGCCCGCCAGGCGTTTCGCATGGCGCGCGTGAGTCCTGCCGACGTGCAGGTCAAGGAGATCTACGATTCCTTCACCATCACCGTGATGTGCGAGCTGGAGGAGTCCGGATTCTGCAACAAGGGGGAGGCCGGCGACTGGGTTCAGGAACACGACCTCACGTTCAAGGGGGACCATCCGCTCAACACCCACGGCGGGCAACTCTCGTATGGCCAGGCCTCGACCGCGGGCGGATGCGCCCAGGTGACCGAGGCTGTACGCCAGATTCGGCGCGAGGCGGGCGAGCATCAGGTCCCCGGGCCGACCGACGTGGTGTACGTCACCGGATCAGGCGGGGCCTTTTCCCAGCAGGCTGCGATGGTGCTGGGGAGCGAGGCAGCGCTGTGAGGCGCGCGGGAGGGAACGAATGAGCGAGGGCCCCGAGTACCGGAAGCCGCTGCCGACGCCGAGCGCGGTGAGTCAGCCGTTCTGGGACGCAGCCCGCGAGCACCGGCTCGTCTACCAGCGTTGCCGCGTCTGTGGCACGCGTGTCTTCTATCCGCGGGACATCTGCCCTGGC
>DASRDP010000022.1 GCA_035652535.1 Chloroflexota bacterium | reverse complement strand
CTCGGGATGGCGTACGCGGCGACGGGCCCGAAGGTCGTCGCCGGGGCGTACAGATCCACCGTCGCGACGAACGCGCCGTCCAGCGACACGTCGGCGTTGCCGCTCGTCGGGCCCCGCACGGCGCCCCAGCGCACCAGCGTGCCGTCGCCCCCCGTCACCGTGAAGGCCGCCGACGATGCGACCTGGCTCGAGCGCCGATAGTGGCCGGCGGAGGCCGCGCCGTCGAGGACCTGGGCCCACGCCGACGACGACGAGTAGCTCATCGCAGAGCTGTTGTCCTCGAAGCGGTCCGCGCCCGGCGCCGGGCTCGGAGCGGCAACCGCTGTCGCCGTAGGCGTGCCGCTCGCCAGCAGCGTTGGCGAGGGGCTGGGCGACGGGGTGCCGCCCGGCGACGGTGTGGACGAGGGGCTCGCGGCGGGGCTCGCCGGGGGTGTCTGGGCCAGCGCGGTCGCCGTCGCGGCGTTTCCCGGCGCGCCCGGTAGCGACTCGCAGGCGATCCCGTCGTGGTCGCCGTCGAGACCAAACGGATCCTGCGTCGGACCGCCGTGGGCCAGAAAGAAGGCCTGCGCCTCGGCCCAGGTGGCGAAGCCGCTGCAGTTCACGCTGCCCACGGTTGCGGTCGGCGTGGGAAGCGCGGCGGAAGGGGTGCCGCTCCCGGACGGTGTTTGGCTCGGGGTCGGGCTCGGCACCGCGTTGGTCGTGATCGTCGGCGCGGGCGTGGGCGTCGGCGTCGCGACCCCGAAGGTCGCGGTGGCGCTCACTGCCAGGGCGTTGGTAGGGGTCGCAGTGGCAGGCGCGACGTTGGACGTGGGCGTCAAGGTGGGGCTCGGAACGAGGCTCGGCGTGGCGCTCGCCACGGCGCCGAAGGTCGCGGTCGGGCTGGGAATGACCGCGACCGTTGGGGTGATCGTGGCCGTCGATCCCGCCGGCGTGCCGCTCGGCGATAGGGCGGTTGCGACCGTGGTCGCGGAGGCCGGGTTCGCGGCGATCGGCGTGTCGGTGGGCGACGCCGTTGGAGCGGGCGCGCTGGTACCCGTGGGCGACGGCGTCGTCGTTGGAGTCGGCGTGCGCGTGCTCGTCGGCCCGGGCGTGGGCGCAGCTCCCGCTGCCGAGGCCACGGCGCGCCCGCAGTCGAGCCGCCCGGCCCCAAAGAGATCGTCGCGGCCCGGGTCGCCGAGATCGACGGCGGCGCTCTCGAGAAGCTGAGCAAGCTGCGCCGGGCCGAGCCCGCCGTCGACGGACTTCAGCAGCGCTCCGCAGCCAGAGACGTGCGCCGCGGCCATCGAGGTGCCGCTCATCGACGCGTAGTCCGAGTTGGATCCGTTGTACGTGCTCAGGATGTCGACGCCGGGAGCCGAGAGCATGACGGTCCCGTTGGTGTTGGAGAAGCTGGCATGCGCGTCGTCTGGCGTCGTCGCTGCGACGCCGAACGCCCCTCCGCAGGCGGCGGGCACCTCTGTCGTCGCGTTCCCGTCGTTGCCCACCTCGGCCACGACGAACGAGCCAGCCCCGATCGCCTCTTCGATCGCCGTCTGGATGGGACTGCTGATGCACGATCCCGGCAAGCCGAGGCTGAGGTTGATGACTTGCGCGCCGCCTTGCGCTGCGATCTCGATGGCGGTCGCGACGTCAGTCGCCAGACCGTGCGCCTTGCAGTCGAGGGCTTTCAACGGCAGGATCCGCGCGCCCGGCGCCATACCAGCGACGCCCACCGCGCCGGAACCAGACAGCGTGCTGGCGGCGGCGATGGTCCCCGCGACGTGGGTGCCGTGGCCGTTATCGTCCACCGGCTGCGAGACCGGGACACAGGATGGGTCCGGCGCGGACAGGAGCACGTGGTGCGCGGGGTTGCCATCCGCGGGGCTATAGGTCCACTGGCTCGAGAGGTCCTCGTGCGTCATGTCAATTCCTGTGTCGATCACCGCCACCAGAACCCCGTTACCCACGGAGTAACTCCAGGCATCCGGCATGCCGATGGTCGCCATCGCCCACTGGGACGCGGCGAGCGGGTCCGTCGGGGCAACCAGGGACGCAGCATGCACGACGTAGTCCGGCTCCGCGAAGGCCACGCCCGCCCTGGCCCGGAGCCGCGCGATCGCGTCCCGCTCGTGGCCGCGCGGGACGGACACGACGTCAGCGCCGGTCCGCCCGATGGACCGGCGCGGTCCGAGGGCCTCCTCGGCCAGCAGGGCGTCCGCTTCCTCGGCGGCCAACTCAGTACGGAATTTGACGACCACGTGCCCCAGGGCGAACGGCGCGCGCGGCGATTCATCGGCGTCGGCGACACTCTCGCTCGGGATGGGGACCGGAGCGGCTACGGGAGGATCCGGGGCGGCGACGGCGGCCACAACGAGCAGCGCGCCCACCACGGCCGCTCTCGGGCCGCCTCGGCCGCCCAGGCGCCGCATGTTGCGCACGTCCTCCGCCGCCCACGACGCCGCTGCGCTGAGGCAGCGCCCGCGCCGCGCGCTATCCTACGTCTCCGCCAGAGATCGGTCCGCAATGGTCCTGCCGGCCGAGTTCGTCATCCCGAGGGCCAGGCCCGGAGGTCGCGCGCCCGGCCGATGGTCCAGCATCAGTGACCCGATGCTGTTGCGCTCCAGGTGATGGACGCCGAGGATTGACAGGCTGTGGTCGTGCCGGGCTGTAACGAGCCGAAGATGTTCACGTCGATGTTCCCGCTCACGCTGGTGGAGGAGGAGAAGTTGCCGGTCACCAGGATGATCCCGGTGCCACCGGAATCCGCCATGAGGGTCAGAGATCCGCCGGTGATGGGTGGCGCGCCGTTCTGGAAGCTGTTGCTGCTCTGCGCGTCGACTCCTCCGCAGCCGGTCGTCATATATCCGAACGTCATCGACTTCACGGTGTTGTTGTCGATGGTGAAGCTGATCGCCTTGCCCTGGGAGGTCGTCCCGGACCAAGCGCCGGAGACCGGGCCGGTTGACGGGTCCGTTGGCACAGAACCCACTGCGCCGCCCCCGCTGGTTGCACCCGAGGAGGTGTACGTCCCACCGGCGCTGGAGGCGCTGCTCGACGTGGGAGCGGCCGTCGGAGAAGCGCTGTAGTAGCTACCGGAGCTTCCACCGCTCGAGACGTACGCCGCCGTTTCCGACGTTGGCGTGGCCGTGAGCGCCGTGGCCGAAGGGGCTGGACTTCGATGGAACAGCGCGCCCGGTGCGTCAAAGGGACGCGTCGGTGACGGGGCGATGGGCACCGCTTCGGACTGCTGTGCGGAATCCGCGCCACCGGTATCCCCGCTGGTGCTCTCAGGCACCGAGGCTGGCGGAACAGCCTGGCCAACGATCGGGGTTGGAGTCGGCGTCGGCGCATTCGCGGGCTGATCCAGCACCAAGGCTGTCAGCACAGCGGGCGCGAGGGTCGCCTGCGCGGACTGGGGGGCCAGCTGGCCTGTTTGGGCCTTGCAGTCGGCCAGCGCGGTGGAAACCGGGTCCAGCTCTGTCGACTGACCCTCGCCCGCGCTCGCGTCTGGGGGGGTGCCCTGGTCCAACCCGTCCGGCGCCGCGTCGGTCGACGCGTCGTCGGCCGCTGGCGCCTGGGTCGCTTGCACGACGTCGCTTTGATCCGCCGTGGCCTCGGCGCCGGCCGGTTCACTTGCGCTCGGGGTCACCGTCGCGTCCGAGCGGTCCGCGCCGGTCGCCGCGTCACCCGAGGCGCCCGGATCCGACCAATCGACGGTGTCCGTGGCGTTCGCGTCATCCGGCGTCTGCGCGTCATCCAGCGACTGCGCCTGGACGGCGGGATCGGGAGGCGGCGAGGTCGGCCCGTTGAGCTGCGGCGGCGGGAGGTCGCGCCGACCACCATTCCGCGGTCCAGGAGCGGGGGGCACAAAAGTAGACGGCTGCGCTTGGGCCATGCACTGGTCCAGCGCCGCCTGGTACGCTGCGGAGCTATCGGATGCCGTTTGGTCGCCGGCGGCGCCGCCGCCGCTCTCTGGCGCGGTTTGGTCCTGGGATAACCCGGTGCTTGGATCGGTTGTTGGCTGCTCTTCCTGCGCGGCCGCCGAGACGACCACCCAGAATGCGAGCGCGACGATCAACAGAGCACGAATCGCCATGATGGTCGGAAAACCCCCGGGGAGAGTGTGCGCACCGATGAAGACCGGACGGCGCCGCATTGACACCGATTTGAACGCCTGCGAGCCCGCTGATCGGCGCATCGGTCGCGACAATCGTAACGAAAAGCGCGCGGTAAGAAAAGCCTGCGTGAACCGCTTCACTGCCTCGGGCCTCGCCCTCAGGATGACCCGTGTCATGCTGAGCGCTTTGTTGTTGTCATGCTGAGCGGAGCGAAGCATCTCGACCGAGCGAGATCCTTCGGGCTTCGCCCTCAGGATGACCCGTGTCATGCTGAGCGCTTTGTTGTTGTCATGCTCAGCGGAGCGAAGCATCTCGACCGAGCGAGATCCTTCGGGCTTCGCCCTCAGGATGACCGCTGGGCTGTCTTCAGGATGACCGCTGCCATGCCGTGCTAGGGAGCGCTCCACGCGCCGGCCACCGAGAGCGACAGCGTGCGGCCGGCATCGCTCACCAGGGTCATGGACGCGGGCTGGCCCGGTTGGGCGGGGCTGTACCGAATACCAACGTCTCCGGTGCTGGACGCCACGGTCTGCCACTGGCTCACCACGCCCTCGCAGGTCAGGGTGCCGTCTTTGGGCACGCCGGCCAGGATGGTGCCCTCGGACGTCTCGACGCGGAGGAGCCCGTCCGCGTCGCAGCCAACCCGGGCCGGAAGCGTGCCGGCGATTCCACCTTGCGCGGTCTGGACCACGCCGACACTGGTCGCCGGGAGGGGCTGAGCGCCCGGAGGCGCGGCCATCGTCGGGATCACGTCGGGAGTTGGGTTCTCGTTCGGGACCACCGTCGCGATGGGAACGACCGCTGTCTGCAGCGCGTCGGGCGTCTGTACAGCGGTTCCCGCCATGAGGCCCAAGACAGAGCCGACACCGCCGCCCGCGGTCGCGATCGTCGCTACCGCGACCGCGATGCCCACGATCTTCCGCGTTCGTCTGCGCATTGGCATGGGCTATTTTCTCACGATTTGACTGAGCGACGCCTGTAACATCCGGTGCGCAGCGCGGGACCTTGCGCCCCGCCGCACCGGGGTACCGGGCCGGCCGTCGCGCGCGGGACAAGCCCCCGCCCGACTGGACCAACATTGCCAACACAATGGCGCTATCGTGAGAACCGGTCCCGCGCCGAGGATCAGAACCGGCCGCCTCGACGACCGCCACCGTGACGTCCGACCGGTGTCGGCGTGGACGTTGGGACCGAGGTCGCAGACGCCAGCGCTGCGCGCACACCTGGCTGATTGGGAGACCGGCCACCCCGTCCCGCGGCAGGTAGACCGTGACCCAAGCTCTGGGGAACCGAGGACAACGCGATGCTCGGTGTCGCGGTCGGCGACGGAGTGGCCGTCCCAGTCTGGGTCGGGGGCAGCGTCCACGTCGGCCAGCGCGTGGGCGTGGCCGAGGGCCGAAGCGTAGCAGTCGCGCCGCCAAGGCTGCCCGTCCCGCTGGTCCCGGAAACCAGATCGGCCGGCGTGCGGGCACTCGTTGCGCCCGTCGCGACGGCACGCGCGCCCTCGGTGGGAGTGGGCGTAGCGGTAAGCGCCGCCGGCGTCGCGGTCGAGCGAGAGTCGGGGACGACGAGGGCTTCCTCGCCGTCCGATGCCGCCGATGGGGCAGTCATGCTCGTCGGCCCAGGGGGTGCGCTGGACGATGGCGCCACACCGGTGGAGGCGTCGTCCACGGGCGTCAGCGCCTGCGTGGCCTGGCGCTCTTTCACCCGCTCGATGGCGGCAGTGGTCGACGCGGCGCCCTTCTCGGAGGCGAGCGCCTTCACCGCTTCCTGGCGCTGGAGATTCGCTTGGATGCCCGCGCGAAGCGAATCGACTGGCCGCCCGGTCGCCCGGGCCGCCTCCGCGTCCCGCTGGGCCTGGTCCATCGTGTCCGCGTATGCCGTGGCGGCCGCGCTGGCGGCGCGAACGCGGTCCGTCGTCAGGGCGGCCTGAACCTCCTTGAGTCGCTCTGCGGCGATCTGCAGCCGAACGCCGGCGCGGGCATCCGGCGTGACGGCCGTGGCGATCTGCACCTGCTCGATGCCGGTCTTCAGAACGTAGAGGAGGTCCCCGGGCTGGGCGTCCCGCGCGGCGGACGCGGCGGAGGTCGTCACGATCAGGACCGCCAGCAGATTGACCGCGAACGCCGCGAGGCGAAGGCGACCGGGCATGGGCCCGGGCAAGAGCCTCCGCCAGGGCGAGGGACGCTCCAGCTCGGCGCGCTTTTCTGCGATTGCTTCAACGAAGGCGTGGCGCAAGGCGAGCCTTCGCGACTGATCGAGGCTGGCCTCCCCCGGCCGGATGGCGCAGGCCACCGGCACGAGACATTCGATCTCCCGGCGGTACTGCGGATAACACTCGACGCACTCGTCGATCGACTTCTCGCCCGACCGAACCGCGCGGATGCACTCGTCGAGGATGGCGCTCGGGTCTGCCACACGTGCTCCGTTGGGGCAAGGTCCTGTGCCGTCGCGATCATCCGCCGAATACGGACCACCGCGCTTCTCATAACGCCCGCGCGCCGAGAACGTTACCGCGATTGGGCACGAGAACCCGACCGATATAATAGCCTGACGCGCGACCGAACGACGCACGATCGGACCAAGCCCAGGACGCGCGAATGAGCGGTGCGGATTGGAGTCCCAATTGGCGGAATCTCTCCTTTCGGGTCAGGGAGCGCCCAAGCACGTCGCTTCGCGGTTCGCTGCCCAAACCCTCGCCTCCACGGGTGTTCTCCAGGCCACGGACGATACAGCGGTCGTGGCGATCCTTCCCGACGCCAACGTGGTGAAGATCGGAGCGCAGAGCCTCATCGACCGGGGGCGAACCGCGGTGTACCCGCTGGTGGAAGAGCTGGGCGCCGCCGCCCGGGAGCACAAGCTCATCATCGGCGTCGGAGCCGGCACCCGCGCGCGCCACGTCTACGACCTGGGAGCCGACCTCGGCCTTCCGACCGGGCTACTCGCCATTCTCGGGGCCGGCATCTCTGAGCAGAACGCGCTGATGATCTCGACCCTGATGGGAAAGTACAACGCCATCCGCATCCCGAAGGAGCAGTTCGACGAGCTGCCCATGTACCTCGCCTCCGGCTCGCCTGTCGTCATCACCGGGATGCCGTCGTACCACTGGTGGGAGCCGCCACCAAGAATCGGGCGCGTCCCGGAGCACCGGACGGACTCCGGCGTGTACCTGGTTGCCGAGGTATTCGGGTGCCGCTCGATGATCTATATAAAGGATGAAGACGGCCTCTACACCGACGACCCAAAGAAGAACCCGCGCGCCGAGTTCATCCCAGAGATCAGCGCCCAGGAGCTGATCGAGCGCGACCTCGACGACCTCGTCGTGGAGCGGCGGGTCATCGAGATGATGCTCACCGCTCGGTTTGCGCGAAAGATCCAGATCGTAAACGGGCTGAAGCCCGGCGTCGTCACGCGAGCCCTCCGAGGCGAGCACGTGGGTACGGTGATCTACGTAGCGGACCGGTGACGCCCTGATGGCCGGCGGCATGGGCGGCCAGCACGGCATCGGCCGCATCGACTACGAAGGACAGGACGCGCGCGGCGCACGGATCGAGCGCGCGTCCATTCGGCGCGTCCTCCGCTACTTCGTCCCCTACTGGCACCTCATCCTCGCCATCTTCGCCAGCGTGATCGTGGGGGCCGGGCTCGGCGTTCTGCCCCCGCTCCTGATGAAGGCGATCATCGACGACGCGCTCCCCGCGCGCGATATCCCCCGCCTCGAGCTGCTCGTGGGCGCGATGCTCGCCGCGGCGGTGCTCTCGGGCCTGGTGCAGGTGGTGGAGAACTGGCTGAACCTGCGGATCGGCCAATCCGTCATGTACGACCTGCGCAACCAGCTCTACAGCCGCGTGCAGGCCATGTCGCTCCGCTTCTTCACCTCCACGCGAACCGGCGAGATCATGTCCCGCCTGCTGAACGACGTGAACGGCGTGCAGGACGTCGTGAGCCGATCGCTGGTAAACGTGGCCAGCAACGTCGTGATCGTCGTGGCGGTGGCCGCGGTCATGATCGGGATGAATCCCACCCTCGCGCTCGTCTCCCTCGCGGTGTTGCCGCTGTTCGTGCTGCCGGTGCGCCGGGCAGGCCGCATCCGCAGCCGGATCACGCGCGAGACGCAGGCGAAGATGGCTGAGGTGAGCGGGCGGATGCAGGAGTCGCTCGGGATCAACGGCGTGCTTCTGATGAAGACGTTCGGGCGGCAATCCATGGAGCTGGACCGGTTCCGACGAGCAAATCGGGATCTGATGCGGCTCCAGATCCGCCAGGGCCTCGTCGGCCGCTGGTTCCAGATGTTCGTGGGACTCTTCGGCACGGTCAGCCCGGCGGTGGTGTTCCTTGTCGGCGGCTGGCAGGTCGTCAACGGCCAGCTCTCCATCGGCGGGATCGTGGCCTTCACCGCGTTCGTCGCCCGCATCTATACGCCCGTCTCGCAGCTCGTCAACGTCCAGATCGACGTGCTGGCGTCCCTCGGCCTGTTCGAGCGCATCTTCGAATATCTGGACATGCAGCCGGACGTGGTGGAGCGGCCGGGCGCCCTTGCGCCGCCCGCCGCGGCGGGCCGAATTCGATTCGACCGGGTGTCGTTCTCGTACGAGGCGCGACCCCCAACCCTGCGCACCGTTCCACCCTCCCCCGCTGCGGGGGAGGGCAGGGGAGGGGGGGAGAGAGGCCATGCGCTCGCCCTCGACGACGTGAGCTTCGAGGTCGAGCCTGGCCAGCTTGTGGCGCTGGTCGGACCGAGCGGCGCCGGCAAGACGACGATCACGTACCTCATCCCGCGGCTGTACGACCCCACGATGGGCACCGTGTCGCTCGACGGCCACGACCTGCGCGACGTGCCGCTGAGCTGGATCGCCGACCAGGTCGGCGTCGTGCCTCAGGAGACCTACCTGTTCCATACGACCATCCGCGAGAACCTCCGCTACGGAAATCCCTCGGCGACAGACGACGAGATGCTGGCTGCCGTGCGCGCCGCCAACGTCGACGAGCTGATCGACCGCCTTCCCCAGGGGCTCGAGACGGTGGTCGGGGAGCGCGGCTTTCGCCTGTCCGGCGGAGAGCGGCAGCGGATCGCCATCGCGCGGGCCATCCTGAAGGACCCGCGCATCATCATTCTGGACGAGGCCACCTCCTCTCTCGACTCCCGGTCCGAGCGGCTCGTCCAGGAGGCGCTGGAGCGGCTCATGCGCGGGCGCACGAGCATCGTGATCGCCCACCGCCTATCGACGATCCTGACGGCGAGCCTCATCCTCGTGCTCGAGCGCGGCCGAATCGTGCAGCGCGGGACCCACCAGGAGCTGCTCGCCACCGGCGGCCTCTACGCCCAGCTCTACCACGAGCAGTTCGCCCGGGGCGGTGCAGGACGGACAATCGATGAGACCGCACCCCCACCCCCGCCCTCCCCGGTCGACGGTGAGGGCGACCTGAGGGCTGGATCCGCCCCCCGCGCGGAGGACGACCGCGAGCATGCCATCTCCGCCCCCCTTGCGGGGGAGGGTGAGGGCGGGGGGTTCTCACGGGACCCAGGCTCGGGCCGCGGCATGGGCGGCGGTGGCGGCCGCGGCATGGGCGGCGGAATGGGGGGAGGTGGCGGCCGCGGGATGGGCGGCGGAGGCGGCCGCGGCATGGGCCGCTCGTAAGCTCGTCATAGGCCGCCGCCGTGAACGGCGGGCCAGGGCCCCATCGTGGCCCGACCGCGCATCGCGCGCCCGCCATTGGCCGCCGCCGTGAACGGCGGGCCAGGGCCCCATCGTGGCCCGACTGCGCATCGCGAGCCCGCCATAGGCCGCCGCCGTGAACGGCGAGCCAGGGCCCCATCGTGGCCCGACCGCGCATCGCGAGCCAACGGGCAAGACAGCGGGCGGCCGCGGCAAGCACGAATGTGAGCCTCTGCTACAATTGCCGGGCTGTGGCTTGGGGGCGTCCGCCCCCGCGCATCTCACACTACCGTGGACGAAGGGAAACAGATGGCGGACGCTTTCCCCCGAGAGGTCAACACCGCGGAGCAGGTGAACCACGGACCCGTGTCCGGAGCCAAGCACATCGCATCGCGGCTGATGGCCGAGTCGTTGATGAACCGCCAGGTGCTCCAGCAGACGGACGCGCAGCCGGTGATGCAGCTCCTCCCCGATACGAACGTCATCAAGATCGGCGGCCAGAGCATCCTGGATCGGGGCAGATCCGCGCTCCTGCCCGTCGTCGAGGAGCTGGGCGCGAACCTGGCGCAGCACAAGATGATCATCAGCGTCGGCGAAGGGACCCGGGCGCGCCATGCGTACGACATCGCCACGGACCTGGGACTCCCGACGGGCGTCCTGTCGGTCATGGGGGACGTCATCTCGAATCAGAACGCGCTCATCGTCACCACCATCATGATGCGCTACGGCGCCGTGCGCGTCCCCGAGGACCACTTCGACATGTTTCCCATCTTCCTCAACAGCGGATGCCCGATCGTCATCTGCGGCATGGCGCCGTATCGGTGGTGGGAGCAGCCGCCCGAGATCGGCCGCGTGCCCGAGCACCGGAGCGACGCCGGGACGTTCTTGACGGCCGAAGTCTTCGGATGCCGCTCGGCGATCTTCGTGAAGGACGTGGACGGCCTCTATACGGACGACCCGAAGGTCGCTCCCGAGGCCGAGCTGATTCCGCGCATCGGCGTCGGCGAGCTCCTCGCGCGCAAGCCCCGCGACCTCCCCATCGAGCCGTCCGTCCTCCACATGATGGCGCGCGCGCGGCACATGAAGGAGATCCGGATCGTGAACGGCCTCGTGCCGGGGACCATCACCCGCGCACTCAACGGCGAGTCCGTCGGCACGACGATCTTCGCGGACTGAGCCACCTCTCCCCCGCTGCGGCAGGGGAGCGCTGTTTCCCTCCCCCGCTGCGGCAGGGGGTACGGTTTCCCTCTCCCCCGCGGGCGGGGGAGAGGGGAGGGTGAGGGGGCAGCGCGCGCTCCCAGTCAAGGGCCCCCACCCCAACCCTCCCCGCTGCGGCAGGGGAGGGGGTGCCGTTTCCCTTCTCCCCGATGCGGCAGGGGGA
Source organism: Chloroflexota bacterium (assembly GCA_035652535.1). Classification (NCBI taxonomy): domain Bacteria; kingdom Bacillati; phylum Chloroflexota; species Chloroflexota bacterium. The sequence continues at coordinate 5,485 of DASRDP010000022.1, read as the reverse complement.
GGGCTGTTTCCCTCTTCCCCGCTGCGGCAGGGGAGCGCTGTTTCCCTCTCCCCGCTGCGGCAGGGGAGCAAAAAAACCACCCAGAGCCCCGATCCCTTCACGCTATACTCCCGGCGGAGGCATGCGTGGCGTTCACGGTGGACGACTTTCATGACCTGATCAGCATTCTGGAGCAGCATCCGGAGTGGCGGGCCGAGCTGCGCCGGCATGTGCTATCCGACGAGCTCATCGAGCTTCCAACGCTGGTGCGACAGCTCGCCGAGGCCCAGGCCCGTACCGAGGCCCGCATGGAGCAGCTCGCCGTGGCCCAGGCCCGCACCGAGGGCCACATGGAGCAGCTCGCCGTGGCCCAGGCCCGCACCGAGGCCCGCATGGAGCAGCTCGCCGAGGCCCAGCTCCACACCGAGGCCCGTTTAGAGCAAATGCTTCAGGTCGTGTCGCGGATGGCGGTCGACGTGGCGGACCTGAAGGGGTGGGCGCTGGAGGCGCGCTATCAGCGCTTTCCCGGCGCATATCTCGGGCGCCACGTTCGCCGCGCAGTCCCAATCAGCGCTGAGGCGCTCTACCGCCTCCTCGATCCTGCGGTCGCCGAGGGACGGCTCACCGAGGACGAATTGGCCGAAATCGCGCAAGCGGACGTGATTGCCCGCGGTCGCGCGATCGACACCGGTGAGGAGGTCTACATGGTCGTCGAGGTCTCCTGGGGTGTGGGTCTGGATGACGTCCAACGCGCGGCGCGCCGCGCGGCGCTGCTCGGGAAGGCCGGGCTCTCATCGCGTGCGGGCGTCGCTGGCGTTTGGATCACGCCGGATGCGGAGAGTATCACCCAACAGTCGGGCGTAGCCGTCATCGCCGGTCGCGTCGCCGCTGGATTGGAGCCCGACAGCCGAGGATAGCTCGGTGGCTCCCTCCCGCTTCGGGGGCCCCCACCCCAACCCTCCCCCGCTGCGGCAGGGGAGGGGGTGCCGTTTCCCTCTCCCCCGCGGGCGGGGGAGAGGGGAGGGTGAGGGGGCAGCGCGCCCTCCCGCTCCGGGGGCCCCCACCCCAACCCTCCCCCGCTGTGGCAGGGGAGGAGGCCGCGTCTCCATCTCCCTCTGGGGACATGGGAGAGGCCCCGGGGGTAATTCCCCGGGGCCTCTTCTGTCGCCGCCTCCTGAGCTGTTCGCCCCGGACTACGGGCCCAGCGTCGGCGTCGGCGTGCAAACCTGCCGACACCCGCTGGGGGTCTTCGTGATCGTCGGCGTGATGGTCGCTGTGCTCGTGGCCGCGCCCGGCGTGTTCGTGCTGGTGGGCGCCGACGGTGTGTTCGTCTTCGTCGGCGTGCTCGTTGCTGTCCCGGTCGCCGTCGCGGGGAGCGGGGTGAACGTGGTCGTAGCGGTGAAGGTCGCTCCGATCCCCGGCGTTGGCGTGGGACAGGTGTTCTGGCGGCCCGGCACGCATCGGGTCGGCGTGGCCGTCGCCGGCGTCCCGGTCGGCGTCTCCGTCGCGGTCGGCGCGATTGTGTCCGTCGGCGCAGGCCCGCCCGGCGTCGCCGTCGCCGTCCGCGAGGCCACCGGCGTCCGGGTTGGCGCCGTCGCGCTCTGCCGCAACGCCTCATACGCGCCCGCGTCGGGGAGCTGGATCCTGGCGTTGTGCGGATAGTCGTCGCTCGGCGCGCTGATCGGGCTCCCCTCGCCCGTCGGGTTCGTCGGCGCTCCGAGGTTCACCGCCGGCGACGTGAGCGGGATGTTGAAGTTGTCCCCGGTCGCGTTCGCGAACTGCGGATTGCGGTTCAGACAGACGTCCAGGAGATCGCAAACGGCTGCGCCCCCGAGGTTTCCGACGATGCTGTCGAACGCGCGCACCGGCGGCCCATTCACGGAGAAATCGGTCGTCAGGTTGAGGTACGAGATGTTGTTCCACAGGGCGATGCCCGAGGGGTTCCCGTTCCCGTCGACGCTGGACCCGGTGAAATCGACGTAGACTCCGCCAGAGCCGGTCGACGATCCATACGCGACGGTATTGTTGTAGATCTGCATGTTGCTGGAGCCGCAGAACCTACACACGGCGGAGAGATTTCCGCCACCGAAGCTGGCGTTGTTGCGCACAAGCACGTTGTTGAAGACGGTCAGACCCGGCACCTCGCCTCGGATGGCCAGCCCGCCGCCGAAGCCGCCCGACGGGCAGCAGCCCGCCGTAGCGCTGTTCGATTCGAACCAGTTGTGGTGGATCGTCGTTTCGATGTCCTGGCCGGTGTTGTACTCGGAATCCCCGACCACCAGCGCGCCGCCAACGCCGCGTCGCGCGCTGTTGTGGGTGAACCGGTTGTCCCGGACCTCCACCGTGGGGAGGAAGCCGATGTACACGGCGCCGCCGTTGTCATCCACCTTGTTGCCGTCGAAGGTGCTCTGGTTGATCGATCCCCCCTCGGTAAAACTCGAGGATGTCCAGTAGATAGCGCCTCCGTCGTCGTCGGACGAGTTCCCGTTGAACGTGTCGCCGGTGAAGGCGAACCCGAATGAGTCCCCGCCCACGTACACGGCGCCTCCGGAGTCGGCGGCGGTGTTGCTCTGGAACGTCGAGCTGCGGATGCTGCCTGGAGCGCTCGGGTTGTCGTTGATGGTGGCGTCGAAGTAGATCGCCCCTCCCGATTCGGCCGTGGACGAGTTCCCGCGAAACTCGCTGCCCTGGATCGTCAGGTTGTTCGTCGTCTGATCGAAATACAGCGCGCCGCCGTCCAACCGCGACGTGTTCCCGACGAAATGGGAGTTCTGGATGTTCATGTTGGGCGCTTCGAGGAAGAAGGGAACCCTCGGCGTGACCGTGTCGGCGGCGGGGAAGAACCCGCCGTCGAAGGAGATCGCCCCGCCGGTCTCGGCCGTGCTGGCGTTGGTCTGGAACGTCGAGTTGCTGATCGTCCAGGAATCCGCCGCAAAGGACACGTGGATGGCGCCGCCGGGCCCGACGGCGGAGTTGCTGCTGAAGGTCGAATTGTCGATGAGGACATTCGCGGCGGTCACGCCTTCCTGGGTGCACTCGCCTCCACAGGCGAAGTCGATGGCGCCGCCCTCGTCCACCGACGAGTTGCCGCTGAAGGTGGAGCCCACGATGTGCAGGTTCGTCGTGTCGAAGCGAACCTGAATGGCGCCACCGCCGACGAAGCCATCATGGCTGCCCGCCGCCGAGTTGCCGGTGAACTGCTCGTTGGAGAAGAGGAGCTGGTCCACGGCGCCCTCGCCGCCGCGAGGATAGAATTTGATAGCGCCGCCGTCGTCGTCGGCCGAGTTGCCCGACCACACGTTGTTCGTGAACTGCGTGCAGCTCGTGTCCATGTTCAACAGGAGCGCGCCGCCCGAGCGCGTGGAGCTGTTGTGCTGGAAGGTGTTCCCGCTCACCGTCGAGGGCGAGAGGCAAGTGGATCCGGCTCGCCCGAAGTGCAGCGCCCCTGCGCGGCTGTCCGCCAGATTCCCCACGAAATTGTTGCCGGTCAGGGTGACGTGTACCGCGTTGTCGCCGATGTTCAGCGCACCGGCCTTTCCGTCTGCGAAGTTGTCCTGGAAGGTGTTCTGGACGAAGCTCGGGTTCGCGTTCCCCGAGCCGACATGCACCCCGCCGCCCATGCTATTCGCGTTGTTCTGGATGAACTGGTTCGTGTTGAACGAGGCGCTGCCGTTATTTCCCCGCGTGGACTGGTTATGTCCCGAGAGCTTGACGCAGCCGCCAGCGCCGCCGCCGTCGGCCCCCTGCGCGGCCACGTTGGACTGGCACGTATTGCTGTTGAACTGCAAATTCTGATTGTTGCGGCCGACGGCGAGAGCACCACCGGATCCGTGGGCAACGTTGCTGGTGAAGGTATTCCCGCTGATGAGCAGGTTGTCGGTATCGATGATGACCCAGATCGCGCCGCCTTCCCGAACCATGCTGCCGGATGGGCTGCACTCGGTGTTGCAGATGGCGATGTTGTTCTCGAAGGTGTTGCCGGTGATCCGGCTACTGTCGTTGTTGCCGTTGAGCGCCACGCCGCCGCCGCGCGCCGCGGCGTTCAGCCGGATCGCGTTGTTCTGGATCGTCGCCTTCGTGTTTTGCCCGACGAAGATCGCGCCGCCGGCGTCGTCGTTACCGGTGTTGTCGAACCCGGTGATGGTGAACCCCTGAATCGTGACCGGGCCGATGTTCGCGAGTACGCCGATCCCCGGACCGGTCGTGTTCGACGAGGCGAGCGTCTTCACCAGCGTACCGCTCGTGGCGCTCGTCCCCGACCCAACCCATTGATTCACGAACGCGTTGTAGATCCGATTCGCCGCCGCGTGGGGATCGCCCCGCGACTTGCCAGCCGTCTTCGAGCCGGCGTTGGGTCCGCCTCCGCCATTTCCGTGGGCGCCGGTCCCCCCGCCGGCGGAGCCGGCCTTGGCGCCCGCCTTCCCGGCGCCGCCGCCGGTGCCGCTCTGCGACCCCGGGCCCGTCGCCGCGCGCGCGCGCTGCGCGCCCCCCGTCGTCGCCTGGGTCGTCGCGCTCTTGCCCAGGGTGGCCTGCTTGCTGGCGAGCTGCGCCTGCGCTGTCGCCACCTTTGTCTTCGCGGAGGCTTTCGCGGTGAGCGCTGCCGACTGCGCGCCGGCCACGTCAGCCGCGACGTTGATGACCTCGGGACCCTTGAGGAAAGTGATGTCCTTCCCCTGCCCCTGCAGGGTGAGCGACTTATCGATCACGATGGGCACGTCGATCTGACAGTACGCCACGCCACCGGACTGGGTGACGTTGATGACGTCGCCGGGACTGGATATCGCAATGATTCCATTGATCGCCGAGCCGTCGTTCGCACCGGTGCATGCGTAATTGCGCGTGAAACCAAACGCCACCTCGACCGGAACGAACGGTAAGATGGGAAAAAGGGAAAAGACCACCGCGAGGACGGATAAGATCGCCAGGGATCTCCGCATAATCCTCTCCTGGTGCGTATCTCTCGCGCACGCCAGCCGCAGGCACACGACGACCACCGGTGCAACGATTGGCGACAATTATAGGGAAAATTGAAACCGCGCGCGAGACGTTTCGAAACAGTCTACCCCCTCCCTTTCCCTCCCCCTGCCAGGGGGAGGGGAGTCCTGTCCCCTGCGACGGGGGGAGTCCTGTCCCCTGCGCGGGGGAGGGAGATCCTGTCCCGTGCCAGGAGAAGCGCCCGCATTGAGCGTGCCGAAGGGCCGGGACGGGGGCGTCGCTCACAGTCATCCCGAGGGCGCAGCCCGAGGGATCTCGCTCTTCTGAGATGCTTCGCTGCGCTCAGCATGACAGAGCGGTCCCTTCAAGGCGAAGCGGCCCACGGCGACGGGGCCTACGACGAAGCGGCCTTCGGCGAAGGGGCCCACGGCGTCTGCGCCGTCTGGGACATACCGAGGCCCCGGGGGAGATCCCCGGGGCCTCGCGTCCTTCCCTTGCTGGATGACCGCTACGGCGTCGGCGAGGGCGTCGGCGACCGGGTCGCCGTCACCGTCGCCGTGCAGATCTGCCG
>DASRDP010000021.1 GCA_035652535.1 Chloroflexota bacterium | reverse complement strand
TCCAGATGGGAAGGCTGACCCGAAGCTGAGCCTGGCTCCCGTTGCGCGTGCGCTGGAAGCGCTCATCGGCGCTCCGGTCGCCTTTGCACGCGAAACGATCGGGCCCGACGCGCATGCAAAGGCCGCCGCACTCCAGCCCGGCCAGATCTTGCTGCTCGAGAACGTCCGGTTTTACCCCGAAGAAGAAGCCAATGACCCGGCGTTCGCGGCCGAGCTGGCGAAATTCGGCGACGTGTTCGTGAACGACGCCTTTGGCACGGCCCATCGCGCCCACGCGTCGACGGTCGGCGTGGCAGCCAATCTGCCATCGGTGGCCGGCTTGCTGATGGAGCGAGAGCTGCGCGCCTTGGGCTCGGTGCTGGAAGATCCGAAACGGCCGCTCGTCGCGATCATCGGCGGAGCCAAGGTTTCGTCAAAGATCGGCGTCCTGGAGAACCTTCTGCCACGTATCGATACCCTCATCATCGGCGGCGGGATGGCGTGCACGTTTCTCAAGGCGGAGGGCATCGATGTGGGCCGCTCCCTACTGGAGGCGGACCGCGTTGGCCTCGCGGCCGATCTGATGCGACGAGCGCAGGCCCGCGGCGCAGGCCTACTCTTGCCGGTCGACGGCGTCTGCGCCGACCGTGTCGACGAATCGGCCCACACGGTGACCGTGGAGGTGGGTGCGATTCCTCGAGACATGATGATGTTGGACATCGGCCCGAGGAGTGTCGAGCGGTTTCGCGAGGGCATTCGATCGGCAGGGACGATTCTGTGGAACGGTCCCATGGGCGTGTTCGAGTGCCGGCCGTTCGCGGCGGGCACCGCGGCGATCGCCGATGCCGTCGCCGCGAGCGAGGCGATCAGCGTCGTCGGGGGCGGCGATACCGTCGCCGCGATCGAGCGCTTCAGCGATCCGTCGCGATTCACCCACGTATCGACGGGTGGTGGGGCATCGCTCGAGTATCTCGAGGGTCGCGCGCTTCCCGGCGTGAGCGTGTTGAGGAGATCGGGTTGACCGCCACCGAAGCTTCTGGATCCGCGCCACAACAGCGGCCCGTCGGTGCCCGCGTGCCGATTGTGGCGGGCAACTGGAAGATGAACACCACCATCCCTGAGGCGGCGGCGCTGGTCGACGCGATGTTGAACGAGCTGCCTTTCATCGAGCGGGTCGAGAAAGTCGTCTGTCCCCCCTTCATATCTCTGGATGCGGTTCGAAGCCGCGTGATGGGATCGGGCATCCTCGTCGGCGCCCAAAACGCCCACTGGGAACCGAAGGGCGCGTTTACCGGTGAGGTCTCTGTCGCCATGCTTCAGGGGCTGGCCGACTTCGTCATTCTCGGCCACTCGGAGCGCCGCCAGCTCTTCCACGAGACGAACGAGGACGTGAACCGGAAGGTCCTCGCCGCGCTCGCCTGGAATCTCCGGGTCATTCTCTGCGTCGGGGAACCCCTTTCGGAGAACGAGGCGGGCAACACAGAACAGTACGTGGAGCACCAGGTGCAATCGGCGCTGCGCGACGTGAGCTCACTGGAAAACGTGGCGATCGCCTACGAACCGATCTGGGCGATCGGCACTGGCAAGGCTGCGACGCCCGAGGACGCGGGGCGCGTCATCCGCCACATCCGGGGCGTGGTGAGCGAGATCGCGGGCGGCGCCGCGGGTCAGGGGATCCGTATTCTGTACGGCGGCAGTGTCACGCCACAGAACTTTCCCGCGTTCGCGGCCCATCCGGAGATCGACGGCGCCCTTGTCGGCGGAGCGAGCCTGCAGGCCGACTCTTTCCTCGCCATCGTTCGCCAGGCCTCGGATGCCGCCCGCCGACAATCCTAGGCGGCGCGGCCGAAAGATGACCGGCCATCCTGTGCGAACCGAAGAATCTACTCGCTAACGGTCAAATCGCGCCAGCCTGTTCGCCTGCGGGCTGAGAATGACAGCTCCCGTCCGTCCCTCGAGCGGGCTTGTACGGATGGGTCGATCGCCTGACGGCACAGATCGCAAACGCTCGAGCCAGTCCGGGCGAGCAGCGGTGGGATGGGGACCGCACGCTCCCCCTCAGTGGAGCTCCCATACCATCCGTGTCGCGAGGAGCAGCGCGCCGAAACACGCCACGAGGTTCAGGACGGCGAGGGATTGGACGGAGCGCCGGACCTGATCGGCCGAGGATCCGTCTTCTGCGGCGGCGATGAGTCGCGGCGCCAGCACGAAGCGGATGAGCGCGGTCATCGTGAAGGTGGCGAGCACGAAGCCATGCTTCCAGAACAGGACCATCCCGTACACGGTGGTCTCCCGAAGCTGCTCCAGCGCGCCGAACGAGAGCGCTTCGCGGAACGGATTGAACATCGTCTGCCATACGCCGGTCAGTACGATGACGACAATGCCGACGACGATGAATGGTCGCGACCAGGAGATCAGGCGTCCGCGCTGGGCGTCGTCGAGCCCGGGCACCGTCGCGGCCACGAGATCGACGATGGCCAGCCCGATCCAGGCGGTGACGAAGGGCACGTGGATCCACAACGCGATGAGGGTCAGACCGGTCTTATCCACGTGCGGTCCGGCAGATCGAAACCATCGCCTCTGGACCGGTTACGAGGTGGCAGACGTTGCGACGAACCAGCCGATCTCCCCGCGATCCGCGTGGCCCGGGATCGCGCAATAGATTCGATAGCGCCCCTCGGTGGGCAGCGTAAAGGTTACCGTTTCCGTGCCGCCGGCGACGAGGCGGTCCGTCGAGACGATGTCGTCCGTATCCGCGACATTCCGCACGTAGAAGGTATGCCGACGGGGTCCGTCGTTCGAAATCGTCACCGAGATCGTGCCTGGCCGCACGGCGACCTCCGACGGGCTGAAGAAATAGTCCCCCGTGCTGATCGCGATCGACTGGTCCGCCGACGCGGCTTTTGATCCCGTCGCCGCATTCTGCGCACGCGCCGTCGAATTGTCCGTCGTTGAGTCGGATTCGCTCGCTGCCCCTCCGCACGCCAGGAGTATCAGACTCGCCGCGGCGATGAGCGTGAGGGGTGCGACCCGTCGAACTGCCATGAACGAAGACTCCGAGTACGTATAGTGTCTAGAGGCTGTACGAGCCGGGCCGTTGCAGAGATTCCCGCAGATCGATCATCTCGCCACCAGATGATGGATCGCGGCGAAGCCACACCGTAACGAACTGGATTTGGCATGGGCGACGAAGCGCGAAATGCAAGCTTTTCGCGATTTCCGCGGGCCGGCGGGCTACTCCTGCACCCCACTTCGCTGCCGAGCCGCTGCGGGATCGGTGACTTTGGACCCGCGGCCTACCAGTTCGTCGACTTCCTCGCGCGCGCGGGGCAGCAGCTGTGGCAGCTCCTGCCCCTCGGACCGACGGGGTTCGGTGACTCCCCCTACGCGGCCCGTTCCGCATTTGCCGGAAACCCGCTCTTGATCTCTCCGGAGATCTTGCGCGACGAGGGCTTGATCGATTCGTCCGAGCTGGATGCGCTGCCGCCATTCCGGGAGGAACGCGTCGACTACGCTGCGGTCGCCGTCCTCAAGGACCGCATGCTCCGCCGAGCCGCGGCCCGCGCGGCGACCGACGGGCCGCCATGGCTTCGCGACCAGCTTGAGTCCTTCCGCTCGGACCAGCGAGAGTGGCTGGACGATTTTACGCTGTTCATGGCCCTTCGCGACCAGTTCGATCGCAATCCGTGGCAGCGCTGGCCGTCTGGCCTTCGGGCTCGGGACCCACGGGCGCTGGAGCAGGCACGGCGTAGTCTGGCCGACGAGGTCGCCTATCACCGTTTCGCGCAGTTCCTTTTCTGGCGGCAATGGTCGGCGCTTCACCAATACGCGGCCGAGCGCCACGTGCAGATCGTCGGAGACCTTCCGATCTTCGTGGCGCACGACAGCGCCGATGTGTGGGCCAATCAGGAGCTGTTTCACCTTGATTCAGCGGGGAACCCGACCGTTGTTGCCGGGGTGCCGCCGGACTATTTCTCGTCCACGGGCCAGCGCTGGGGTAATCCTCTCTATCGATGGGATCGGATGGCGGAGGACGGATTTCGCTGGTGGATTGCCCGGTTCCGCATGCTGCTGCGCACGGTCGACATCGTCCGGATCGATCATTTCCGGGGCTTCTGTGCGTGCTGGGAGATTCCCGCAAGCGAGTCCACCGCTGTCAATGGCCGGTGGGTCGAGGTTCCCGGTGACGCGGTGTTTTGCGCCCTTCGAGATGCCCTGGGGAGCCTTCCCATCATCGTGGAGGACCTGGGTTACATCACGCCGGACGTGGTCGCCCTCCGCCAACGGCTCGGATATCCAGGGATGAAGGTCCTCCAATTCGCCTGGGATTCCGGACCGACGAATCCGTTCTTACCCCACAATTTCGAGCCGAACTGCGTCGTCTACACCGGAACGCACGACAACGATACGACGCTCGGCTGGTTTCGCTCCGCGACCCCGGCCGAGCGTGCACACGCCACCCAGTACATGGGGGTATCCGGCGAGGACATCGCCTGGGACCTCATCCGACTCGCCTTCGCATCCGTCGCGGACCTGGCGATCGTCCCCGTTCAGGACGTTCTCAGTCTGGACACGGATGCCCGCATGAACTTCCCTGGTCGCGCGGAGGGCAATTGGGCATGGCGCCTGCGTCACGACCAGCTCCGCGATGAGCACGCTGACCGCCTCCGCCATCTGTCTACCACGTTCGGTCGCGTGCGATGACGTCTATCGCGGCCGGCAGTGCGCCACGACGTTCTCGCGGGATTTCAGGAGCGCCACGCGGGGAAACGTGCGCTTCAGCCGATCCACTCGAGCCGCCGTGCGGCGGTCGTTGAAGAAATTGAACGCCGCGATTCCGCCCGGCGCCAGTGCCTGGCGGATGCGTCGGAGGAAGGGCCGGCGGAAGATCGCCGGCGGGACCATCCCGTCAGCGAACAGGTCCACGGCGATGTAGTCGAAGACCGTTTCCACCCGGTCGACGAAGGCGAAGGCGTCCGCCTCGACGATCTCGTTCGTGCATCGCTCAATGCTAAAGGCGCTTCGCGCGATACGGATGATGGCCGGATCGTTGTCCACGCCGACGATTCGGACTGCTCCAAATCGTTTCCTGAGGAGGTGGGCGATAGTGCCGCCGCCCAGGCCGAGGATCAAGGCGGTGCGCGGGTGGGCTTCGGGCAACATCAGCGGCCAGTAGCCAGGGCCGAGTGGTCCGCTATCGACGTGGACGGACTGGACGACGCCGTCCACGATGAGCGCGATCTGTCCCTCGTCTTCGCCGATCCAGACGCGCCTCCGCTCCCCGTGGGGAGCAGAAGCTAGCGGTTGCGCCGCCGATACTTCTTCAGCATCTTTCGGTACTTGTGCCGCCGCATCTTTTTCCGGCGCTTCTTGACGAGAGAACCCATCGATGTGCAACTCCTACCCAATCATCGGACGGCCATCGCGAACGTCACCCCGCGGCAGACGCGACTCACGCGTGTGCCGGCCAAAGGGTGGTGTGGCGTGGCAACATCTGCCGAGTGTAGCGGTGGGGCATGAACCCTGTCAAAGTACCGGCGTGCGCCATCCGATGAGCGGCCCGACGGCGATACCGAGGGCAAAGAGGAGCCCGAATCGCGCGTGAAGCTGGGCTGACCCGCGAACCGCGGCGTTGAGCGCGCGCGGATCTTCCGTCGAAACGAACAGCCGCACCAATTTCGGGGGAACCCCCACGAGAACGATCGGGAAAAGCGCGGTGACCGGAAGCTGCCCCGCGACGACGGCGGCGACGTTGGTGACATAGGCAGCCACGAAGAGCGCGGCGTACAGGGCCAATCCCGTCCATCGACCGAAGGTGACCGGGACGGTGTGGCGGCCGACCTTCCCATCCGCCACCACGTCGCGCAGGTTATTGGCGAGTAGGATCGCCGCGACCAGGCATCCGATCGGAATGGATGCCCAGAGGGCGCCCGCCGATAGGGTTCCGGCCTGAATGAAGTAGGCGAGACCAACAATCATCGGCCCCATGAAGAGGAAGACCTCGACCTCCCCGAGCGGCGTGTACGCGATGGGGAGCGGTCCGCCTGTGTACAGGAAGCCGGCGAGCGCACTGGCAACTCCGGCGACGAGGACTGCGAGCGACGTGCGCGCGACGATCGCAAGACCAAGTCCCAGTGCCAGCACCAAGCACGCCACGGCGGCCCAAAAGACCTGAGCGGCCGGAACGTGCCCTCGGACAATTGCCCCTGCGATGCCAACGGTCTCGGGCGTATCGAGGCCATGTCGAAAGTCGAAGTACTCATTGAACATGTTCGTGGCGATCTGGATGAGGACTGACGCCACCAGCATGGCGACGAAGAGCGAAGGTGACCGAAGGTCGCCCGTCGCGAAGGCCAGAGAACCGCCGACGAGTACGGGAACGATGGATGCGGTGAGGGAGAAGGGTCTCGCAAGGCGCCACCAAACGCGCCACGCGGCTGGCCGGTCGTCTCCCGCGGCGATGGGAGTGCTCGTCACCGCCTCCGCTCCATAGCTCCTACCAAACCGCTCGGCAGATCGGGCTGTGATAGTATCGAATCCACGAACTCCACGGAAGGAGGCCCTGCGTGTTCAAAGTCAAGGGTGCGCGATCGTGGAACATCAACGCGGAAAACCTCGACGAGATGGTTCGCTTCTATCGCGATTTCGTAGGCGGAGACGAGGGCCGGAGCATGAACATCGGCGGCGTGACCGTCGCGCACATCGATCTCGGCGGCCTGACGCTTGGCTTGTTCGACGCGTCTGAGGGGCCACGCCCCGGCGTTCCGCATCATACCTTCGACATCGACTGGCCGGGAGACCTGGAATCGGTCACCCGCGAGCTGGAGGGCAAGGGCGTCAAGATCGAAGGGACTCGGATACATCGGGAAGGACCCGGGTATTCGCTCTATTTCTCGGACCCTTGCGGCAATCGCATCGAGCTTTCAACGGATCCACCCCGCTAACCCGCGCGCCGGACGATTTCCAAAGCTGAATCGGGATCTGTGACGGGCGCATCGCAGACGAATCCCCGGCAGACGTAGGCGGTGCTCGTGCCGTTGAGAATCGTGCGTCCGTCGAGAAGCGGGATCGTCGGGGTCGCTGTGGGTTCGCGTGCGTCACGGACGGCAAGGACGGCATTGGGCAAGTACTCCCGACGGAACGGCTCGAGCATACGCTGCATGTCGGGCGAACCGACCTCGCCGATGATTGCGATCTCACATGGCGGCGCGAGCAGGAAGTCGACGGCTGCCAGCATGTTCCCGAAGCCAACGGGGTGCTGGCGAAGCAAGTCCGCAATCTCAGCCATTGCACTGCGGGCGATCCGCTCGTAGCGCGGGTCGCCCGTCAAGCACCAGAGCTGGAGCAGCACGTGGCAGGCTAGCGACGTGCCCGATGGCGTGGCGTTGTCCCACAGATCGCGCGGGCGCGCGACGAGCGTCTCTCCGTCGGAGGCGGCGTCATAGAAGCGCCCATCGGCCTCGTCCCAGAATAGGTCAATCATTCGGTCGGTGATCTCCTTGGCCGCCATGAAGCGCGATGGATCGTACGAGTCCTCGTAGGTAGCCAGGAGCCCATCGGCGGTGGCTGCATAGTCTTCCAAATAGCCGCGAATCTTCGCCCCACCGTCCTTGTACACGCGAATGACGTGGCCGTCCCGCCACAATTCGCGGACCAGGAAGTCGGCGCTGGCCTCTGCGATTGCGCGGTCCGAAGGGCGGCCGAGAACGCGCGCGGCCTCCGCGAATGCTCGGAGCATCAAGCCATTCCAGGATGCCAGGATCTTGTCGTCGAGGCCTGGGCGGACGCGAGCGCTGCGCGCTGCAAACAACCGCCCGCGCCCACGCGCGATGGCTGCCTCCACGTCCGATTCAGAACGATGGAGCCGCTGGGCAAGCTCGCGTACTGGGGTCGCGATCGTCAAGATCGACTTGCCCTCGAAATTTCCCTCACGGGTCACACCAAAGTGCTCTCGCACGAGGTCAGCGTCGTCGGAGCCGACGACGGCGTTGAACTCGTCCGCACTCCACACGTAGTACTTGCCCTCGACGCCTTCACTATCAGCATCGAGCGTGCTGTAGAAGCCGCCGCTGGCGTCACGCATTTCCCGGGCCACGAAGTCCAATGTCTCTTGGGCGATTCGGCGAGCTTCCGAGTCGCCGGTGAGCTGAAAGGCGTGGATGTAGACCTGGGCGAGCAGCGCGTTGTCGTACAGCATCTTCTCGAAGTGGGGGACCACCCACTCGCCGTCGACCGTGTACCGATGGAATCCACCGCCCACCTGATCGTAGATTCCGCCCTGAGCCATGTGGCGAAGAGACGTCATGACCATTGCCAATTGGTCCGCGTCGTGCGTTCGGGTGTAGCTGCGCAGCATGAAGTCGAGAGCCATGGCCTGGGGGAACTTCGGCGCGCCTGCGTAGCCGCCATTCTCGCGATCGAATCGCTCCAGCATCGCCTGTGCTGCGCCCTGCAGGACCGATCGATCCAGCGCGGTGCTCGCAGCGCGAACGCGCGTTTGGTCGCGAATGAACGCGGCAACGCGATCCGCTTGCACGCCGACCTGGCTGCGCTGCGAGCGAAACGCCTCCGAGACGGAGAGCAGGACGCGTTGAAAGGCTGGCATGCCGCCACGGTCGGTGGGTGGAAAGTAGGTCCCCCCATAAAAGGGCTTCCCGTCCGGAGTGAGGAAGACGGTCATGGGCCATCCACCCTGGCCGGTCATGCCCTGCACGGCAGTCATGTAGATCTGGTCGAGGTCGGGCCTCTCCTCCCGATCGACTTTGACGTTGACGAACCGCTCGTTCATGATGGCGGCGGTGTGCGGATCCTCGAATGACTCGTGCGCCATGACGTGGCACCAATGACACGCGGAATACCCGATGCTCAGCAGGAGCGGCTTGTCCTCATCCCGCGCTTTGGCGAGCGCATCGTCGCCCCAGGGATACCAGTCAACCGGGTTGTGGGCGTGCTGGCGCAGGTACGGGCTCGACTCCGATATCAGGCGGTTTGCCAATCCTTTTCTCCATCCTGCCTTTGTAGTATCCTACCGTCACTCGCGGGCTGCGCGCCGCCAAGCGACTGCGTTTCCCCGTCGTCGCGGCTTGGCTGAGATATCAGAGCCGCTGTGATCAGGTCACCGGAGGAGGAAGTGCTTGGCCGATTCTCCTGAGAAGAGAACCGACGAGAGGAAACCGGGCCACGCAGCGCTGCCCCCGGACCAGGCGCTTCTCTACGCACAGGATCTCGCGGCCGCTCGCGCATCGATGCGAACCCTGTCGCGCCGAATCGCGGCAAAAGGCCGGGCGGGCACTCGCAAGATATTGATCGCAGACGACGATCCGTCGCTCCGTCTCCTCGTCAGCACCACCCTGTCCGGTGAGGAATATCAGATCCTGGAGGCAGGGACCGGAATCGATGCGCTGGTAATCACCAAGGCCCAGCGGCCGGTCCTGGTGTTGCTCGACGTCAACATGCCGGACCTGGACGGCCTGGAAGTTTGCCGCCGAATCAAGGCGGATCCCGAGCTGCAAGACGTGAAAGTTGTCATGCTCACGGGAGCTGCGGAACCGTCCGATCAGCAGGCGGGCTTAGCAGCCGGGGCCGACACGTATTTGACCAAGCCATTTCGCCCCCTCGAGCTCCTCAAAGTGGTCGATTCGGCTACGGCGTAGCCAACCGTCGCATTCACGCGAAGCGTCTGTCCCGAGCGCGCCGCCGGAGGGCGGGGCAACCCCAGCGAAGCTGGCGATATACTGGGGTGGGCGTGTGCCCGCCACCAAGGAGGCAAGCATGGCTGCTACAGACATGGGCCTGGAAGATGTCGTTGTCTCCACATCATCGATTTGCGACGTCAACGGCAGAACTGGCCAGCTGATCTATCGTGGTTATGACATTCACGATCTCGTCGAGCACACGACATTTGAAGAGGTTATCTACCTCCTGTGGCACGATGATCTCCCCAACCGCGCGCAGCTCGACGAGCTGAATGCCCAGCTTCGCAACAATCGAACCATCCCACCGGGTGTCGTCGACGTGCTGCGTGCGCTCCCCAGCGGATCCCCGCCGATGGATGTGCTGCGGACCGTCGTCTCGATCCTCGGACTTTATGATCCGGACGGCCGAGACAATTCCATCGATGCGACGCGTCGAAAGGCCGTGCGATTGGCGGCGCAGATTCCCACCATCATCACAACATACCATCGAATCCGCGAGGGGAAGCCGATCGTCGAGCCCGACCCGACCCTCAGCCAGGCTGCCAACCTCCTGTACATGCTGAACGGCGAGCGCCCCGACGACTACATGGCGAAAACCATGGATGTGGCCCTTATCCTGCACGCCGATCACGAGCTGAACGCGTCCACCTTTTCGGCGCGCGTCACGATTGCGACCCTCTCTGACCTCTACGACGCGATCACGGCCGCCATCGGCACCCTCTCCGGACCGCTTCACGGTGGCGCGAACGAGCAGGTCATGCGCATGCTGCTCCAGGTCGGCTCTGAGGATGCTGCGGAAGAGTGGATTCGTGGTGCGCTCGCGCGCAAGGCCCGGATCATGGGCTTCGGCCACCGCGTGTACAAGACGGACGATCCGCGAGCGGTGGAACTGAAGGAGATGTCCCGCGAGCTGGGCGAGCGCACTGGGCATCCGCAGTGGTTCCGCATGTCAGACCGCATCCAGCGTGTGATGCTGGCGGAAAAGGGCCTCCATGCGAACGTCGATTTCTACTCCGCGTCCGCCTACTACGTTATGGGCATTCCCATCGATCTCTACACGCCAATCTTTGCCGCGAGTCGGATCTCGGGCTGGTGCGCTCACGTGTTGGAGCAGCTTGGCAACAACCGGCTGATTCGGCCCAGGTCCGAGTACGTCGGTCCCCGGGACAAGCGGGTCGTACCCCTCAGCCAGCGGTAAAGCGCAACGATTCTTGACGCCCCCCGGGGCGCGAGATATAACACCAGCACAAGTCCATATCTGAAGTCCTTCGGGGCGAGGTGAGGCCGCCCAAGGCGGCCAATTCCTGACCGGCGGTGACTCGCGGGAGCGCTCAGTGGGGCGCCCCTGTCGGGAAGCCCGCGAGCCGTCTGATTGGGCGGCAGATCTGGTGGAACACCAGAGCCGACGGTAAAGTCCGGATGGGAGAAGGCACGGGCGTCGCTCAGGCGACTCGGGACGCTGTGTCTTCGAGCCGCCTTTCTATGGGAGCAGCGACCCGTGACGTACATGGCACGCGCACTCGGGCTGGCCGAGCGATCTCTCGGTTGGTGCAGCCCGAACCCTGCCGTGGGCGCCGTGATCGTTCGGGACGGAGAGATCGTCGGCGAAGGGTGGACCCAGCCTCCGGGCCAAGCCCACGCGGAGATCATCGCCCTCCGAGCGGCTGGACCGCGCGCGAACGGTGCGACGCTCTACGTCACTCTGGAGCCCTGCAGCCACCACGGTCGGACTCCACCGTGTACCGAAGCCATCATCTCGGCGGGCATTCGCTCGGTCCATGCGGCGATGGTCGACCCGAGCCCGTGGGTGAATGGGGGCGGACTCGCCGCGCTGCGAGACGCCGGCATTGCGACCAGCGTCGGCGAACACGAGGAGGACGCCCGTCGCCTCAACGAGGCCTACTTGACCTGGGTGCGGACCCGCGTGCCGTTCGTGACGCTGAAATACGCGGTTACTGTCGATGGCAAGATCGCCACGCGCACCGGCTCATCGTTCTGGGTGACGGGCGTTGAGGCGCGGAGATACGTCGCGCGGCTTCGGTCGCGTGTGGACGCGGTCCTGGTCGGCGTCGGAACGGTCCTGGCCGATGATCCCCAGCTCACCGCTCGTCCGGGCGAATTTGGCGACGTCGAGAACCAACCCGTGCACCAGCCCACTCGGGTGGTATTCGACTCGAGCGCGCGCGTGGATCTCTCATCGCGCGTCGTCTCCGGATCGTTGCCGGGTACGACCATTTTATGTACGACGGATCGAGCGCCGGAGTCGAAGCTGCGCGACTTACGGGCGTTTGGCGTTGAGACGATCGTTGTTCCATCGCGCGATGCCCGCGTCGACGTTTGCGCCGCGCTGCGCGAGCTGGGCCAGCGGAACATCACGTCCGTGCTGGCCGAGTGCGGCGGGAGCCTGGCCTGGAGCCTGTTGCAAGCTGGGGCGGTTCACAAAATCTGCGCTTTTTTCGCCCCCAAGATCGTTGGCGGTGCGGGCGCGCCGTCTCCCGTGGAAGGCCGTGGCGTCGAGACGATGGACGCCGCTTGGACCCTTACCGACACCCGGTGGACGCCGCTCGGGTCGGACATGCTCCTCGAAGGCTACGTCTCCTCCTGCGACCGCACGACGACATCATGAGCGCCCAGGAGATGGGGGACTAGCGGTGTTCACAGGAATCGTCGAAGAGGTCGGAACGGTCCGCGCCCTCACGCAGGAGGGAGACGCGGTGGCCCTTTCGGTTGCCGCGAATGTCGTACTCGACGGCCTGGCGCTCGGCGACAGTGTAAGCGTCGACGGGACGTGCCTCACCGTCGCGGCGTTGGAGGAGGGCGGCTTTCGTGTCGGTCTCTCCCCCGAGACGCTTCGCCGCACCTCCCTGGCGTCCTTGCGCAAGGGAAGCCGTGTCAATCTCGAGCGTGCCGTGCGCGCATCCGATCGACTCGGCGGCCACATCGTGCAGGGGCACGTGGACGGGGTCGCAAAGGTCGTCGGTGTCGTGCCAGAAGGTGATTCGGTCCGCATGACGTTTCAGGTGCCGCCCAACTTGGCAAGGTACATCGTGGAAAAAGGGTTCGTCGCGTTGGACGGAGTCAGCCTCACGGTGACCGAGCGGTCCGGCGATCGATTCGGCATCGCGCTGGTGGCCTACACCCGCGACCACGTCGCCCTCTCACAAAAACGCGAAGGAGACGCGGTCAACCTCGAGGTCGACGTCTTGGCGAAGTACGTTGAAAGCATCGTGGGCATCAGAGTAGACGGGGGGAGCGCAGTATCTTAAGGTTGCGTCGTCCGGGGAGGCGAGAGTGCCGCTGAGCAGTATCCAAGAAGCCATCCAAGAGTTCCGAGAAGGAAAGTTCGTCATCATCGTCGATGACGAGGACCGGGAAAATGAAGGGGACCTCGCCATTGCCGCGGACCACGTCTCTCCCGAGGCCATCAACTTCATGGCGCGCTACGGACGCGGCTTGATCTGCGTCCCGATCGTGGGAAGCCGGCTCGATGAGCTGGAGATCCCGATGATGGTCGACACCAACACATCGAGCTACGGCACTGCCTTCACCGTCGCCGTCGACGCCCGTCGAGGGGTGAGCACGGGCATCTCCGCGGCCGACCGGGCGGCAACCGTGCATGCGCTCATCGATCCGAAGACGAAGGCATCCGACCTTTCCCGACCCGGTCACGTGTTCCCGCTTCGCTACGCTGAGGGCGGCGTGCTGCGTCGGACCGGGCAGACCGAGGCGTCCGTCGACCTGGCGAAGCTCGCGGGGCTGTATCCCGCCGCCGTCATCTGCGAGATCATGAACGAAGACGGGACGATGGCGCGCCTCCCGGAGCTGGAGCAATTCTCCGCGCAGCACGGCATCAAGGTGATCTCCGTGGCCTCGCTCATCGAGTACCGGCGCCGAACGGAGCGCCTGATCCGGAAGATCGCGCAGACGACGATTCCGACCGAATTTGGTGTGTGGGCGCTCCACATCTACGAATCCCTCGTCGACGACAAGCACCACCTCGCCCTCGTGCAGGGAGACATTTCCGGAGACCCACCGCCCCTCGTTCGTGCGCACTCCGAGTGCCTGACTGGCGACGTGTTCGGCTCGCAGCGGTGCGATTGTGGCGTCCAGCTGCGACAAGCCATGAAGATGATCCAGGACGAGGGCCGCGGCATCGTCTTGTACATGCGCCAGGAGGGCCGCGGAATTGGGCTCGTCAACAAGATCCGTGCTTACCAGCTCCAGGACGCCGGCATGGACACGGTGGAGGCCAACGAGCACCTCGGCTTCCCACCTGACCAGCGCGACTACGGAATCGGCGCCCAGATCCTCATCGACCTAGGGGTCAGCAAGATGCGAATTGTGACGAACAATCCGGCCAAGCGGGTCGGTCTCGAGGCGTTCGGGTTGGAGGCTGTGGAGCGCGTGCCGCTCGTAACCGAGCCAACGGAGAGCAACCGACAGTACTTGCGCGTCAAACAGGCGAAGCTCGGGCACCTACTGGGGCTCGACTGACATGCCGGAATTCCGCGGGATGCTTCGCGCTGAGGACAGGCAATTCGCCATCGTCGTTTCGCGCTTCAACGAGTTCATCACCGATCGGTTGCTGGCGGGAGCGAGGGACGCGTTTCGATCCCACGGCGTTTCCGACGACTGTATCGACGTCGCGCATGTGCCGGGCGCGCTCGAGATTCCGCTGGTCGCGCAAACGATGGCCGCGAGCGGGCGGTATTCGGCGGTGGTTTGCCTGGGAGCAGTGATTCGCGGCGCTACGCCGCACTTCGGCTACGTGTCGGGCGAGACGGCCTCCGGCATCGCGAGCGCCGCCCGGGCGACCGGCGTGCCCATCATCTTTGGCGTCCTCACGACCGACACCATCGAGCAGGCCATCGAGCGCGCGGGAACGAAATCGGGGAACAAAGGGTACGACGCGGCCGTCGACGCTATCGAGATGGCCAGCCTTATGGATCAGCTCCGCCGCAAGCCGTAGCGACGCGCCCGCCACGCTGCGCGGCAACTAAGGAGCGGACCGCCGATCAATCGATTCCCCGAGGCGCCGCTCGGTTCCGGACAGGAGGCGGGAGATGTTGTCGGCGTGGGCTGCGATGATAAGGCTGGCCGTTATCACGACATAGACGGTCAAGACCGCCGGCATGGTGCCAGCGACTGTCGCGCCTAACGCGAGGGGTATCGCGATCACGGCGCCGCAGATCGAGCCCAGCGATACGTAGCGCGTGATGCCGCACACGATCGAACCGGCGACGGCCACGACCACGAAGATCCATGGGGCTATCACCGCGAGGCCGCCAAGTCCAGTCACGACGCCTCGGCCTCCGCGAAAGCCCAGGAACACCGATCGGTTGTGCCCAACGACGGCGAAAAACGCCGCGAGCCCGACCCCAAGGGGATCGCCCACCAGCCCCTTCGCCAGAAGCACCGCCAGCGCGCCTTTCGCAAAATCACCGACGAGCACGATAACCCCTGCGCCGATTCCCATCGTGCGCAGGGCGTTCGTGGCGCCGGTCCGCGAGCTTCCCACCCGTGTCAGGTCGAACTTCCCGTAGACCCGCGCGATAATTGCGCCGGTCGGAAAGCTCCCGAGGACGTACGCGAGCGCACTCACGAGGATTGCCGACGGGAGGCTCATGGCGAGCGGAGGGGAAGCGAACAGTTCCACGGGCGGATTCTCTGCGAATCGTGGACGGAGCGCAAGGGGCATCGGTGGAGCCAGGTCTCCCTCCGATCCTCACGAGTCTCACGCCATTGCCGTAATCAACGCGGGCGGATGGGGCACCGCCCTCGCGGTGATGCTGAGCAACAACGGCCACGACGTGCGCCTGTGGGCACGGCGTCCGGAGCTTGCCGCCCGGATCGCGGCCACGCGGGAGAATGGCGATTACCTCCCGTACGTCATGGTTCCACCGACGGTCCGCGTGACGAGCGATCTGGCGAGCGCCGTCGAGGGCGCGGATGCCGTCGTAGTCGCCGTCATCGCGAGCTACATGCGGGAGCTGGCGGGGCAGCTTTGCGGCCTCATTCGGCCCGACACCCTCCTCGTGCACGGCACGAAGGGGTTGGAGCCGGGCACGTGGAGGCGACTTTCGGCCGTGCTGGGAGAGGCGCTGGGCGCGGAGTGCGCATCGAGGGTTGCGGTCTTGGCAGGGCCAAATCACGCCGAGGAGGTGGCGCGGGGTCTGCCAACGGCGGCGGTGCTCGCGTGCTCAGACGCAGACGTGGCGCGGCGGCTCCAAAAACTCCTCGGAGCGCCGATGTTTCGGGTCTACACCAATAGCGATGTTGCCGGTGTGGAGCTGTGCAGCGCGGCCAAAAATGTCATTGCGATCGCGGCGGGGATCGGCGACGGCTTGGGCTACGGCGATAACAGCAAGGCTGCCCTCATCACCCGCGCCCTCGCAGAGATCTGGCGGCTCGTCGCAACGCACGGTGGCTCCTTCGCAACCGTGGCGGGACTGGCCGGCGTTGGCGACGTCATCGCGACGTGCACAAGCCGGCACAGCCGCAACCGATGGGCAGGCGAGCAGATCGGCCGCGGGCGCACGCTGGACGAGGTTGTCCAGAGCACGCGCATGGTGATCGAAGGAATACCGTCCGCCCAGGGGATTCGGGCGCTCGCGCGCGACGCGGGCGTGGAGATGCCGATCTGTGAAGGGGTCCACCGGGTAATCTTCGAGGGGCAGCGCCCAGACGACGCGCTGAAGGAGCTTATGGCCCGGGAGTGGGTGTCCGAGGGGTGAGAATCGGCGCCAGGGTGTTGACGGGAGCGGCGGAACGGGATGGCACGGCGCGCTCACCGGCGGGCGTGGCGGATTGAGGCGTCGCCGTTGGCGAGAGCGTCGCAGCGCCCGCCGCCGATGGCGTGGGCGAGGCAAGTGCCGCGAGAGTCTCGACAGCGAGGGTCAATGTCGGAGCTTCGGCCTCCCGCGACTTCTCAGCGGTAGGGACGGGCGCTTCGCTGTCCGAGGCGGACGTCCGGGAAGCTGTGGCGTTGGCGGGCGGAGGCGCCGTGGCGGTCGCATCCGCAGTCGGATATTGGACCTCAGATGATCCGCCCGACCGGTAGCGCGCGTACGCGGCGGCTGCGATGTTCGCGGTGAGCTGTGCCGCCGTACTCTCCTCCGGAGTCCCATTGGCGAGAACGACCACGATCACGGTGGCGTCGGGACCATAAATGATCCCGGCGTCGTTGACGACCCCGGGGAGATTACCCGTCTTGTGAGCGACGGTCGTCCCCGCCGGCAGCAAGCGAGGAATCCGGTCGTTGACTCGCTGCCGGGACAGGAGCTGAATCATTTCAGCGCTCGCCTCTCGGTCGATACCCTGTCCCCGGGCGAGCATCTCCATGAAGGTCAGCATGTCGCCCGGGGACGTCGTCACGTCATCGAGAATCAGTCGGGTGTGGCGAAGCCCGATTCCCTGCATGTCGCGGTTGATGTTGGTGGCGCCCACGCGATCGCTCAGCAGGATGGCGGAGCTGTTATCGCTGATCGTGATCATGCGCTCGAGGGCTTCGTCCAGCTCAATCGTGGAGCCCGCCGGCCTGTCGAGGGTCCCGAGATCGTACGCGACGTGGCGCTCGGTCAGGACCAGCTCTTCGCCGAAGGAGAGGGCGCCCAGCTCCCGTTGCTTGTACACCTCATACATCACCGTCAGCTTGAACAAGCTCGCTGCCTGGTATTCGCCGTCTGGGTCGATGAGGACACTTCGGCCTGTCGATAGATCTTCAATCGCGATGCCGTATTTCCCGGCGTGCCCCGCCAACGTTTGCGCGATCTGTTGCGCCAGCTCGTGATCCGGCGTTAGCGGCCGAGGACTATATGGGGAGGAGACGGGTACCGAGAAAGGCGTGGGCATCGGGCGCGGGGTTTTTGTCGGAGCCGGCGTCGCGGGAGTCGTTGCAGAGGCGGAGCTGAGCGGCGGCTCGGTCGCCGGAACGTCGGTCGTCGCTTCCTCGGGCGCGTCGACGCGAATCTTCACGTCGACCGATTCCGCCGCCAGACTCGTTGCTGACACGGGAGCAGTCCGCGACCCGCCGCGTCCGGCGAACACGATGCGCCCGAAGAGCAGACCGGCAACGAGCGTCGCCACGCACACTGCTGTCCAAAAGATCGCCGAACGCGCGGATGCTCGCCGTCGCCGGGCGAAGGTCATGCGGCCAACGTGGCGCGGGGCCGAGAGCGCGCTGAGTGAAACATTTTTGACTCAACGGAACCATTTGCGGGAACCATCGCCGCGCGGAGCGGTATTCTAGCAATATAGGCTACGGTGAGCGCGGCGACGGCTGTGTTTACGATCCGCAACATAATTGATATGCCCCGTATGGCCGCCGCCCAGTAGAATGGGCAATGCGCCGGACGCGAGTCCCTCAAGGGGATACGCCGTGTTGAACGCTGCCAAGCTTCTCCAGCCGGGGATGCACGTCAAGCGCTGGATCCTTCTCATCGTCGTCGGGCTCGTCACGACGAGCCTGGGCTTCGCGTACATCCTCACGCACATCTATCGCGTCCAGCCGCTGCCCGAAGTCGCGAGCTTCGTCACGCTCCAGTTCATCGACCGGCTCGTGCGCGGGCTCCTGTTCTTGCTGGTCGGTTTGCCGTGCTTCGTCTTTGGGCTTCTGAAGCTGAATCAATCCCTCCTTGCCGCCTTCGTCGGAACTGGCAACCGCAGCGTCGTCGACGCGATCTACAGCTATCGCTTTCGACAGCGCGGGCCGAAGATTGTCGTCATCGGCGGGGGGACCGGCCTGTCCGTCGCGCTGCGCGGCCTCAAGGCGTACACCAGCAATCTGACAGCCATCGTAACGGTCGCGGACGACGGTGGCAGCTCAGGCCGCCTACGGCGCGATATGGGCGTGCTGCCTCCCGGGGACTTTCGGAACTGCATGGTGGCGCTCGCCGATGTCGAGCCGCTGATGGAGAACCTCTTCCAGTATCGGTTCAACCACGGCTCCGAGCTGGAGGGTCACAGCTTCGGAAACCTGTTCATCGTCGCCATGAGCGAGGTGACGGGCAATTTCGAGCGCGCGCTCGAAGAGTCGAGTCGAGTCCTGGCGGTGCGAGGCCAGGTCTTGCCGTCGACGCTCGCCGACGTCACGCTCTGCGCTGAAATGGACGACGCGCTCCGCGTGCAGGGTGAGTCGAGCATCTCCGCGTGCGGCCAGCGGATTCGCCGCGTCTACCTCGAGCCCGGCGATGCGCTGGCGTACCCGGCGTCCATCAAGGCGATCATGGAGGCAGACCTGGTGGTCGTGGGCCCCGGGAGCCTGTATACCAGCGTGCTTCCCAACTTGATGGTTCATGGGATTGGCCGGGCGCTGAGCGAGACTTCGGCGACGAAGATCTACGTCTGCAACGTCGCGACGCAGCCGGGCGAGACCGACGGCTACGGGATCAGCGACCATATCGACGCGCTGCTCCGGCATCTGGGCAACAGGCGAAACCCGTTTGACGTGGTGCTCGCGAATAGTCGTCTCGGGCTGCCCATGCCACCCAGTGGGAAGGTGCTCCCCGTCCCGCCTGAGGAGGACCGACGTGGCGAAGGCCCCGGTCCACGGCTCGTGCTCGCGGAAGTCGTGGACGAGCACAACGCAGTGCGGCACGACTCGACTCGCCTCGCGCAGGCGATTATGAAGATCTACGAGGAGTCGAGCGAGCGCGCCCGATCGTGGGCGAAGATCGGCCAATTCGTGTGATACACTGCCCGTGGTGGGGCCCTACCCCCCGCGGACAAACCTGGTCGGAGTATCGCCTTGCAGGCACTCGTCCCCTATCTGAACCTTGCCCAGATCCTCGTCTCCGGGCTGCTCATTGTGTTGATCCTGCTCCAGACAAGGGGGACGGGGTTCGCCGCCGGCTATAGCGCCGACACGTCCATCTTCCGAACCCGCCGAGGCGTGGAGCGAACGTTGTTTCAGCTCACCATTGCCGTGGGCGTCGCGTTTCTCGCTGTCTCGATTCTGAGCGTCGTCGTCCCGCGCTTCCAGTCCTGACGTTCGTTTCCCGATTCACCGAAGAGACCGAGGAGCCGCCCCGCGGGGCGGCTCCTCCATTTCGCTGCTCGCTGGCGCTAGTCGTCGGTGTAGTGCCCCGTCACTTCCTGATGACCGTTCCGCTCGGTGTATGGCTCCTCCGTGTAGAGGTTGAGGGCATCGAAAATGGGCGCGTCGCTCGTCGAGAAGAGGATGGCCTCCTCCGTGGTGGATCGGTTGACGTGCTCATGCCATGCCCACGGCGGCAGCGCCACGAAGTCTCCTTGCTCCCAGTCGATCTGCGTACCGTTCACGATAATGGAGCCGCTCCCGCGGAATCCCTGGTAGACGGCGGTCGTCGTGTGGCGGTGAGCCTTGGTGTGCGCGCCCGGTCGGAGCATTTGAATGTTGCAGCCAATGGTCGGAAGCACGTGCCCACCGGTGACGGGATTCGTGAACCGGAACGCGACGTCGTCGAAGGGGCTGGCATCGTACTTCGCCAGCTCGTGGAGCGCGTGCTCCGTCCGTGCCCATGGGAACCGGAGCAACGGGGAGATCGGGGCGGAGGTATGCTCCCAGAATGGTTGGAGGTACCCCGCTCCATATCGGGCCTCTGAGTCGCCGACGGACTTGGTGGCGGGATTGAGCTCGTCCGGATAGTCCTCCTGACGCATGGCTCGGAGCATGCTGACGATCGGCACGTCGAGGCTGTCCATCCAGATCATTGGCCCGTCGGACCGGTTGATGTGGCCGTGCCACGACCATCCCGGCGTGAGGACCAGGTCACCCGGCTCCATCGCGCACGGCTCCCCGTCGACCATGGTCACCGTGCCGGTTCCCTGAATGATCCAGCGAATCGCAGCCGCGGTGTGCCGATGCGACGGCGCGATCTCACCGGGGAGCACGACCTGGACCGCGGCCGTAAGGGTGTGGGTTGCGCCGCCCCGGGTGGCGGGATTGTTCAGGGTGAGCACCCGCCGCTGGGCGTCGGGCCCGGGCTTCACGAGGTCCATCGCGCGGCGGGTCAGCGGCTCAATCGTCGACCATTTCCAGAGCCGAGGTGGGTAGGAGATGGTGGGCGGCCGCTCCTCCTGATGCCGTCGCCAGAGGGCATCCAATCCCTTCCCCGCGATCTCCTGGTAGAACGCCTGCATCGGGTTGGTTCCGGTTGCCTGCTCGACTGCCATGCGGACCTCCAATCTTGCCGCTCTCGCCCTGTCGCTGGTACCGGGACGATATCACTTGACAACCGGAGCGTCAATCGGTCAGTGTGCGGGCCAAATGCACCCCTTCGCGGTCAGTCACACGTTGACGATCACGACCCCCTTGGGCTCCAAATAGTAGTCGAGCGCTTCGGGCCCGTGCTCGCGGCCAACGCCGCTCGCCTTTACGCCGCCGAACGGCAATTCGTCGTAGCCGTAGTGCAGCGAATTCACCCACACATTGCCGGCCTGCAGCCGCTCAATCGCCTTGTTGGCGTGGACCAGATTGCGCGTCCAGATGGATGCTCCGAGCCCGTAGATCGAGGCGTTTGCCCGTTCGATCGCCTCGTCGAGGTCGGTGAATCGGAAGATGGGGAGGGCGGGGCCGAAGCATTCCTCGCGCGTGATTCGCGCATCGTCGGGCACGTTTGTCAGAAGCGTCGGCTGGTAGAAGAAACCGTTATCCAGTCCATCCCCTGATGGCCGCGCGCCGCCGACGACGACCTTTGCGCCTCGGCTCCGGGCTTCCTCCACCTGTCCCTCGACCTCCTCGCGCTGGTATGCGAGGTGCAGAGGTCCCATGCGGCTCTCGCGGTTCATTCCATTACCAACGGTCTTCTTCCGGAGGATGTCGGCGAGGCCGTCGATGAACGTGTCTGCGATGGCGTCGTGCAGGAAGAGCCGCTTGACGCCGAGGCACATCTGTCCGCAATTGAAGAAGCGGCCCACGTCGGCCATCTTGATCGCGACATCGACGTTGGCATCGTCCATGACGATCATGGGGTCGCTGCCGCCCAGCTCGAGGGTGACGCGTTTGATCTCGCGCCCCGCGACCTCCATCACGTGGCGGCCAACTTCGGTGGACCCCGTGAAGGCGATCCGTCGGATGCGCGGGTTCCGGATGATCTCCTCGCCCACTGTGCCACCCGGTCCGGTCACGACATTCACGACGCCCTTGG
This sequence comes from Chloroflexota bacterium, assembly GCA_035652535.1. NCBI lineage: Bacteria > Bacillati > Chloroflexota > Chloroflexota bacterium. Next base: position 2,025 of record DASRDP010000021.1, on the reverse strand, counting down.
GAAGCGTCTTCTTGCCGTCGGCGTACGTGGCCTTCTGGATCTGCTCCACGCACAGGAGTGTGGCCAGCGGCGTCGTCGAAGCGGGCTTGATGATGATGGTGTTGCCGGCTGCCAGCGCCGGGCCCAGCTTCGTTCCCATGAGGGTGAGGGGAAAGTTCCAGGGGACGATTCCGCCGCACACCCCGATCGGCTGGCGGAGGACCAGGCCGTACGCGTCTTTCTGCGGAAGCGGAACGTGGGACCCGCGGACCTTCGACGCGAGCCCCGCATAGAACTCGAGTCCGTGAAGCAGGTGGTGAACTTCGAGGTTCGCCTCGAAAAGCGTCTTGCCCTGCTCCTGGGTCAGGAGCTGCGCGATCTCCTGGCGCCGCTCTTGGATCAGCTCGCACGCGGACTGCAGCGCCTTCCCACGATCTTCGGGCGTGGTCGCCGCCCAGTCCGGAAAGGCGGCCTCTGCCGCCGCGATTGCCGCCTGGACGTCGCGTTCATCGCCCTTGGGCGCGCGATCGACCACCTCGCCGGTCGCCGGGTTACGAATCTCGTATGTATCGGCGCTGGCGGCGTCTACCGCCTCACCGCCGATGAGCATCTTTGCCATGATCCCTTTCTCCTAGCTCCGCACCCAAGCGGCGCGTCCTTGACAGGCTCCATGTCGACGGATACATTACCATGTGGCGGACTGTAGGCGCTACGTCGAAAAATGACATATCACCGGTCCGCCTGTCCGCCGTCCGGCGAAGTCGCTAGCCCGTTTTGCCAATCCGCGCGTGGTGGGTTGATGGTTCTGGTCCGTCCGCAGTCGATGATGTTTACGCTGTTCGGCGATTACATCATGCATCGTGGTGGAGAGATCTGGGTAGGCAGTCTGATTCAGATCGCCGCGCAGTTCGGCCTCTCGCAGCAGGCTGTGCGCTCCGCGCTCTCGCGCATGGGCCAACACGGTTGGCTGAAGGTGCGCCGCGTCGGCAACCGATCGTACTACGGCGCCACGGCGCGGACCAAGCGTCTCCTCGAGGAGGGGGAGCGGCGCATCTTCGTTCGGCGGCCGGAGCCGTGGGATCATCGCTGGCGCATCCTCGTCTACTCGATTCCGGAGCGCAAGCGCGAGGTCCGTACGGAGCTGCGCAAACAGCTCGCATGGCTGGGTTACGGGCCGCTGAGCAGCGGCTCGTGGATCTGCCCCCACGACGTGGAAGCCAAGGTCCTCGATGTCGTCGCCAGCCTGGGAATCGAACACCACATCGAGATGTTCACCGCGACCCACGATGGCGCGTCCAGCGATTCTGAGCTCGCCGCCCGTTGCTGGGATCTGGCGGGCCTCAATCGTCGGTACGCGGCATTCCTCGCGAAGCACCAACCGCTTTACCAGGACCTGAAGGAACGCTCTGACGTCCCGGCAAGCGAATGCTTCGTTCGGCGGTTCCTCTTGATCCACGAATACCGCAGGTTCTTCTTCATCGATCCCGACCTTCCGTCCGAGCTGCTGCCGGACCTTTGGCACGGGGGAGAAGCACGGGATCTGTTCTATGCCTTCCACAGCCTGCTAGCCGATCGGGCCAACGCCTATTTCGATTCTGTATTCGAGGGGCCCCCACCACGACGCAAGCGTCCGGATGGGCGCCAGCAATCTATCGCCTAGCGTGCCAACGAACCGAATAAGGGGAGGGATACGATGGCAGTCAGCGTCGAGCGCGACAACGGAATCGGCATCATCAAGCTCAACAACCCGCCAGCGAACGCGTATGACCACCAGGTCATGAAGGAGCTGGACGATGCGATCTATCAGGTGCGCTTCGATCCGACGATCAAAGTTGTTGTCGTGGCGAGCGATCTTCCGCGATTCTTCTCCGCAGGCGCCAACGTCGCGGCGCTCAAGTCCGGCACTGCCTACGAGCGCGCAGCCTTTGACCTCCATGCGCACGAGGTTCTGGCCAAATTCGAGCGGACGCCGAAGCTAATCATCGCCGCGGTCTCGGGCCACTGCCTTGGCGGCGGACTGGAGATCGCGCTCGCCTGCGACATCCG
>DASRDP010000020.1 GCA_035652535.1 Chloroflexota bacterium | reverse complement strand
CTCGTGGAGGATGAGCTCCGGTCGCAGTTTGGCCCACAGTCGCCCTCGCTCGTCCGGCGTCGCGCGCTCGATACCCTGAAAAGCGTTCTTCGCGTCGCCGTGCATCTGTCGCAGAATCTCCAGCGCGTCCATCTCGCGACCTCCTGAGCCTATAGCTTCGGCCGACTCCGCGACTTGCGGCGCCGATCGCCGGCCGTGTCGGCTCACCATAGTTCGACGATACGCGGCCCCGGTCAGAGCGGCCGTTGCGCCCCGTCAATCGCGCGTCAACGGACGGACGCTCCGAGCCCGCTCCGAGTCGGTTGCGATTGCACGTCGTGTCCTTTCGATAGAATCATCACCGCGCGCTTGGCCACGCGTTCTGAATGCGAGATAGGAGAAACCGTTGCACCGGGCCATGGTTTCGTTCGCGCCGTTCATCAGCCTTGTCGTCCTCGCCCTCGGATGTGGGCCCCAGCTCTCGGGCGGGCCCGAGCGAAACGATTCCGCGCGGTCCACCGGCGTCAAGCGCATCGTCGCCGCCGTCCAGGACGACATCCCGATGGTCTACCAAAAGCTGAACCCGTCTTCGCGCTTCCGCGGAGTCGACGGCGTTCAGGACTTGGTCGCCGCCGGGCTCACGCAGGCGAACCGGAGCGGCGAATCGATCGCGGAGCTGGCGGAGGCGTCGCCCTCGGTCGAGAACGGGCTCTGGATTCTGGCTCCCGACGGCACGATGGAGCTGACCTGGCACATCAAGCCCGGGGCGCGCTGGCACGACGGCGTGCCCTTCACTGCCGACGATCTGGTGTTCACCCTCCAGGTGATGCGCGACCCGGATCTCCCGATCTTCGGCGACGCGGCGTACAACTTCATCAGCGGGATCATGGCTTTGGACCCGCAGACGGTGACGGTCTCGTGGAACCGGCCCTTCATTCACGCGGATTGGCTCTTCAGCACGCAGCTCGCCCTGCCCATCGCGAAACACGCGCTGGAGCCGGCCTATCGGGAGCGGAAGGCCGGGTTTACGGACGAGCCGTACTGGGGCCAGGAGTACGTGGGGGCAGGCCCGTACAAGCTGAAGGAGTGGCAGCTCGGGAGCCATCTGGTCGTGTCCGCCTTCGATGGCTTCGTGCTGGGGCGGCCGAAGGTGGACGAGATCGAGGTGCGGTTCATCCCGGATGATGAGACGCTCGCCGCGAACCTGCTGGCTGGGAGCGTGGAGGTCGTGCTGGGGCGGAGCATCTCCGGCCCGCAAGCCGGCCAGATCGTCGATGCGTGGCGTGGCGCGGGCCACATGGACCTGCAGTACAGCTCCTGGGTCGCCCTCTACCCGCAATTCATCGACCCGAACCCGCCCATCATGCTGAACCTGCAGTTTCGGCAAGCGGTCCTGCAGGCGATCGATCGGCAGCAGCTCGTGGACGAGCTGCTACCGGGGCAGAGCAGCGTGGCCGATAGCTGGCTGTTGCCGGGCCAGCCGCAGTACAAGGAGATCGAGGCGCGGGCAGTGACCCACTACCCGTACGACCCGCGGAAGGCGGCAGAGCTGCTGGCTGGGCTCGGGTATACGCGAGGGTCGGACGGCGCACTGATGGATCGGAGTGGGAAGCCGCTCGTCATCGAGATCCGGACGACGGCAGGGGACGACCTGCGCGAGAAGATCCTTCTGGCCTCCCTGGACGACTGGAAGCAGGTTGGCCTCACCGGTACGCCCGTCCTGGTGCCGCGGCAGCAGGCGCAGGACCTGCCATATCGGGCCACGTTTCCGGGGTTCGAGCTGAACCGGAACCCGCCCGACGAGCGGGGTCTCCCCAACCTTCAGATCGCGCGGATCCCCCTGCCGGAGAACGAGTTCCGAGTGACCGGCAATCGATCGCGCTACCGGAACGCGGACCTGGACTCGCTGGTGGAGCGGTATTTCACGACGATCCCTACCACGGAGCGCATGGGCGTCATGGGCCAGATCGTGAAGCATGTATCGGAGAACCTGGTCATCCTCCCAATCTTCTACGACGCGGCGCCAACGCTCATCAGTAACCGCCTGGTAAACGTCGGCGCGGGCGGGTCGAACGGCACGCAGGCCTGGAATGCCTACGAGTGGGACACGAAAGGGTAGCGCGTCCGAGGCTCCGTCGGGAGTCGACGGTGGTTGGCCCATCCGGCACTGCACAGAGCACGCCCGTCGAAGCACGCCCAATAAGCCGTTCGTGCTGCGCCCGTCGACGCACGCCGCGGACATGCATCTAACGGACCGCGACCGCCGCACCGATCGCCAGTAAGCCGGCCGCCAGGGCGATGAGCCGAAACGCAAGCCGTCGGCGATCGGCGCGCCCCATGAGCCAGACGCCGACCAAACCGACAGCGCCGGCGCCGGCGCCGATCGTGAGGAGCGGAAGGGAAAAGTGGGACGGAAGGATGGTGAGCGCGCCCAGCAGTCCGGCGCCGAGGAAGCTCACCCGGAGGAGCGCCAGCGCGCGCTCCATGCCGAGCTGCTGCACGATGGTGTGGGCGCCCGTCGATCGGTCTTCGGCGTCGTCAGGGATCGCATTGGCGATGTGCGCGCTCAGGGCGAGTAGCCCACCCACCGGGTAGATCCAAATCAGGTCCGCCGTCAGCACGCCGGCCGCGGACCACGCCCAGATCGGAAGGAGCGGCACGTCCACGACGTACGGCAGCCAGCTCCACGGCGTGCGCTTCAGCGCGGAGTCGTAGAGGCCGCCGATGGCGCACCCTGCGACCGCGATCGCCGCCGTGACAGCTCCGAACGACGCTGCAATCGCGAGGCACGCGACGAGACCGGCGGTCGCCTGCACCAGCGCGTCCCGCCGTGTGAGGAGCCCGGCGGGGATGGGCTTCCACGGCTGGCCAATGGCGTCCACGGGCGCGTCGCAGTACTCGTTGAACGACCCGATCGCCACCTGGCTGGCGAGAATCATCGCCAGGATGCGCAGAGCCGCATCCCACTGCAGCGGCGCGGCGACCAGCGCGATCCCGAACCCGGTGGCCGACACCGTGAGCGCGGGAAAGGGGTGGATCAAGCGGACGTGCGCGACGACGCGGCTCATCGCCGATGGCTCGAGGCCGAAGCCGTCGCGGCTAGGATCGCCAGCTACGCGCCCATTCCGGCCCAGACGAGGTAGCCGGTCGCGAGGCCCACGAGTAGCATGGCGGCGAGGATCGCCGCGGCCGTGAGGCCGATCTGGACCCAGTCGGCGTCTAGCGCCGGCTCGAGTTCGACTGCCCGGTCGCCATCCATCTCCGCCGGCGCCGCGCCGTGCCCTTCGGCGGATTCCTGCGGAGACTGAAAGGCAACCAATCGGAAGACACCCCGGGACGGTCGGTACACCGTGCCGGGAAACGTCTGTTCCGGGTCGGCGATGTAGCCGCTGACCGTGTGAAGGTTGAACGTCGGATCGGCCTCCATGATCATCCGTACCAGCTCGCTGTACCGAACACCCTCGGGGTGCCGTTCGAGGATCTCTATCGCCACGTGGCGAATCCGGTCCCGAACCGTCGTGGACCGTGCACGTCCGATGTCGAACTCCACGGCGCCTCCTTCCGCGAATCAGTCCTCGGCGATCGGCACGGCACCGGTTGCGAGCAGCCGGTCCGCCCGAAGTCGTAGCCCGAGCGCGGTCAGTCCGATGGCGATGCCGAACCAGAAGGTCACGAGGCGGACGAGGATCGTGGCGAACGCCGCCGCCTCGCGCGAGATCCCGATCAGCGCGAAGGCGAGCAGGCTCGCCAGGCTCAGCTCCTGGGCCCCGAGACCGCCGGGAAGCAAGGTGATGGCCCCGATCAGGGTCGCAAGCGCGTACGACGAGGTGGCGGCGCCGACGAGGGACCAGCTCGCCGCGTGGCCGAGGCCGTAGAGGATGACGGCGAGGGCCAGGCACTCCGCGAACCAGGCGATCGTACTCAGCAGCGTGGCGAGGGTCAGCGGTCTTGGAGCGAACATGAGATAGGCGCTCTCGTACAGCGACCGGAGGTGGCTTGCCCGGGGCGTGAGAATCGGCGCGCGCCCCAAAATGTCGAGGGCCCACTCCGCGCCCGTGCGCCATCGAAGGAGCTGAATGCCGCCCAAGCATCCTGCGAAGACGGCCGCGGCTAGGGCTGGCCCGCCCTCGCGGCTCACGAGGCCCCCGAGGGCGAGAATCAGCATCGCAAGCAGGTCCGTCAGTCGATCGGCGACAACGATGGGAGCCGAAACGCTCATCGGAATCCCAAAAGCCTCACGGAGAAGGTGGCTCTTGAAGAATTCACCCACTTTCCCCGGCGTAATCGCCATGCCGAGCCCGACCAGAAAGATCCCCAGGCTGGGGCGCGCGGGAACTTCAGCGTCGACTACGTGCAGGAAATACTGCCACTTCGCGAATCGCAGCCCGTAGTTGCACAGGGTGAGGGCGATGGCCGCGGGGAGGGCTGGCCACCAAAAGACAGCGAGGGCACCGGCGATCTTTCCCGCGTCGGCGAAGAAGGCGATGGCCGCGTACAGAACGATGCCAATGGCCACGAGGGTAACGGCACGGCGCACGATGTGCGCCGAAAAGCTCGGTGGCGCACTCGTCTCGCTCACCGGACACCTCGATCGTCCGCCGGAGCTTCCAAGCGATGCGCAGACACCACGCGGCCTATCCGTGACACACCGCTCGCGTCGGGGCACCCTTCGCGAACCATCCAGCGGGCGGTACCGTCATGTCCTCCCAGCGCGGGACGGCGTGCTGGAGAAAGATTTGACCCACGGGCTCGCCGCGGGTCCGCACCCTCCTTATCGAAGGTCGACGTGAAAGAATCCTGGACCGTATAGGGCGAGAGAGAGGTCAGCGCGATCTCCGTCGTCGCCCGCCTCTTCAGGCGCCGGCCCTGAGCCCGGCGGCGCCCGCTGCGAGCGAGAAACCACCACTGATTGACGTCATCCTCCACGGACGCGTATCTGGCGAGCCACGCGCCTGAGCAGCCCAACCCCTGATTGAGACCGCCGGTGCATAGGACCGCGCCCGGATCATCCGTGCACCAGCAACTGCGGTCGAACCCGATCACGCGCCTCAGCGACTCAGTGGCTTCCGCCGCGAACGTGACCGAGTCGAGGTTCGCGTGCGCCGGCCGCACGATTGTGTCGCCCGTGCGGCGGAGGCGTTCTCGGTCCATGGCCGGAATTGTAGCCAGCGGGCGTCATCGCGCATTCCCCAGAAATGTCGGGTGGCTTGCGCGAGCATCCCCATGTTTCTGGGATGGCTGAACTCTGCAAGGCAGTGCACTATGGCTGTGCAACGAAACTGCGATGGCGCCAAATCAAGGAGGAGGCGGCATGGGTGTGCGGACTATCGGCGCCGATCCGTGGGGAATGGGGGACCCTGATCGCGATTGTGCGGTCGCGCTCCGCCCGCTACACTGGATGCGATCAGTCACGGCGCGCTACGACGCGCCGAAGGGAGAACAGAACCATGGCGCAGACCGTCATGCAGGCGATCGACCAGTCGATCGGCACGAAGAGCCCCGTGCAAGTGCGGAAGCTCGGCCACGTCGTGTTGTGGGTGTCCGACATCGAGCGCAGCGTGCAGTTCTACACCGAGATCCTGAACTTTCGCGTGTCGGACTGGGAGAAGCGTCCGGATCGCCAGATGGTCTTTCTCAATGCGTGCGGCGATCACCACACCGTCGCGCTGTTCTCGCGGCCCGGCGGGCAGATGCCGCCGCCGGAATACCTGCAGCTTTCCCACTTCGCGCTGGAAGTGGGACACATCGACGAGCTATTCGCCATCCGCGAATTCCTCAAGTCCCGAGGCGTTCCCATCCGCAGCGAGGGGCGCAAGGGCGCAGGGTGCAACATCGACGTCTCATTCGATGACCCGGACGGCTACCACGTCGAGCTGTACTGCAACATGGACCAGGTCGGCCGGGGCGACCGTCCGCGGCCGGCGAGCCAATTTCATCCGACCTCGACGCTGGAGGAGGCTCGCGACAATCCCGTGCCCGCGTGCTGGTAGAGGGGGTCGCTTCGGCGCGGACCGGCTGGCGCGGACCCCGGCCAGTGAACACCGGCGGGAATCGCGCGGATCGCAGCCCGCGATCCTCCGGAGCGGCGTGTCCGCAGCTCCGCTTGCGAGGAGCTACGGGCGCCCGTTCTGTCTTTCGCTCCGGAGGACCATATCCCTATTCGTCTCTCTTCCGATCGATTAGCGGCTTTTTCTTCCCGACCCCGGCGTGAACGTTGTCGAGGTCGACTCCCCCACCGTAGCACAGCCCGGGCTATGGCTCCCTCGCTCGTGGGGCGCTCTCGCCGTCGCTGGCTCGGCTTCTCGGGGCTAGCCGCGCTGCCTCAGTGCGTTGCACTGATCGTCCGCGGCTCTCAGCATGAGACTCAGGCCGCTCGTCGGAGCTGCGCGGGTTCAGCGACCTCGGACGGCATCGCATGGCTCAGTCCCTCGCCGATTCCGTACAGGATCCAGTCGATGACGACGCCGATGAGCGCGCACACGAACGCGGTGATCGGGTGGAAGCCGGCCAGAGTTCCACCAATGGGCGCGTAGATCTCGCCGAACACCGCCACCGCGAATGGGATTCCGCCGAGTCGCAGGAGCTGAATGCCGCGATGGTCTGCGAGCCACTGCCCGGTCGCGTGCTGGCCAAACAGCGCGTAGCGCAGGTGCACCCAGAACCAGGCAGACGCGCCAACCATGAAGAGGAACGTGAGGAACGTCCCAAGGCCAACGTTGCTGCTCGTCATTTTTGGACCTCCGATCCAACAGTGTTCTCGGGGCTTGTGAGTCCTATTGCCCCTGATTAACTATAGATCGAAATACGGCCCATTGGTTACGAATTCGATGGAGTAGTCGATCCAGCCATTACCTGGCTTCGGCTGGCAGTTTGCGAGCAGACGCGGCGTCGCGCTCCTCGAAGAAACGTTTCGCGACGTCGGGAAAGAGGGCATAGCTGAGCACGTCCTCTTCACTGCGAGCGAGGCCACCCAGCTCCTTCCGCGCTTGATCGAGCCCTGGGTCCAGGAGGTCCGCGGGCCGGCAGGTGATCGGCTGGCGCTTGCCCAGGACTTTGGCCTTCATCTCCTCACTGATGGGCCCGGGCGGCTCGCCATAGTGCCCCATGACGTACCGCCGCGTCTCAGAGCTCACAACCGAGTACCGCTTTCCGGTCATCACGTTCAGCGCAGCCTGGGAGCCGACGATTTGGCTCGTGGGGGTGACGAGTGGCGGGTGGCCGAGGTCCCGGCGAACGTGCGGCATCTCGGCGAGAACGGCCTCCAGCTGGTGCTCGGCGTTCTGCTCCCGAAGCTGGGCGATGAGGTTCGAAAGCATCCCGCCAGGAATCTGGGAAGTCAGCACGTCGGTTTTGATCTGATTGTTAATGGGGCTCTCGAACGCCGCGTAGTTGCGCCGGACCGCGTAGAAGTACTCCGCGATGGGAGCGAGCCTGTCGAGGTCCAGCCCGGTGTCGTGCGGCGTGTCTTTCAGGGCGGCCACGACCTGTTCGGTGGCCGGCTGGGACGCCCCCTGGGAGAAGGGCGAGATCGCTGTGTCGAGAATGTCGGCCCCCGCTTCGATGGCCATCATGTAGGACATTTGCGCCAACCCGGCCGTGCAGTGCGAGTGCAGATGGAGTGGGAGTCCGATGCGCGACTTGATCTTGCTGATCACCTCGTACGCGGCGTAGGGGGCCAGCATGCCCGCCATGTCTTTGAGGCAAATGATGTGAACGCCCATCTCGGCGAGCTTCTCCGCGACGCGCAGAAAATAATCGGGCGAGTGGACCGGGCTGATGGTGTAGCAGACCGTTCCCTCGACGAGCCTTCCGGTGGCGAGCGCAGCGTCGATGGCCGTGGTCATGTTTCGGATGTCGTTCATCGCGTCGAAAACGCGGAAGACGTCGATCCCGTTGGCGGCCGCCCGCTCCACGAACGCCCGGACGACGTCGTCCGGATAGTTCCGATAGCCGACAACGTTCTGTCCCCGCAGGAGCATCTGGAACCGCGTCTTCGGCATTGCGGCGCGTAGCGCGCGGAGCCGCTCCCACGGACATTCGTTCAGGAAGCGAAGGCAGGCGTCGAAGGTGGCGCCGCCCCACGTCTCGAGAGCCCAGTACCCGATCTCGTCGAGCCGCGGCGCGATGGGAAGCATGTCCTCGGTGCGCATGCGCGTCGCGACGAGACATTGGTGGGCGTCGCGGAGCACCGTCTCCATGATGGCGATCTTCTCTGCCATGCTCGCTCCATCCCTCCTTCGACGCCTTCGGCGGCGCGCCGCTTCCTGCTACAGTCCGTACAGGGCCCGCGGGTTGTCGTCCAGGATCTTCTTGATGACCGTGGGCTCGACGTCCGTCCGCTCCTGCAGGTGGCGGAGCGCCTCCATCTCCGTCGCGTTGTCGGCGTGGCCATAGTCGGACCCGATGATCAGGTTGTCCTCGCCGGCATATTTCAGCACGAAGGGTAGATCGTCGTCGTTCTGGCATGTGACGTAGATCCGGTCCCGCTTCAGCAGCTCGCTGCCGCTGGCGATCTCCCAGCCCTGCCGCTGAAATCGCCGGAGCAGATCGTTGACCACGAAGGGGACCCACTGCGAGCTCGTCTCGATGAAGCCGAACCGGAGCTTGGGGAACTGGTCCGGAATCCTGTTGGTGATCACCTGGTGGCAAGCCCCGACGACCGTGAGCTTGAAGCGCAGAAAATTGCCCGTGTCCCGCCCCTGGCTCAGGATGCGGTCGAGCGCCGAGCTCCCAACCGAGGCGTGCACGCAGATGGGGACGTCGAGCTTGCTCGCCTCCTCGTACAGTGGAAAGAAGTACGGATCGATGAGCTGGCGATCGCCCTCGATGCTGCGGACGAAGACCGCGCACGCGCCGTGGTCTCGCGCGAATCGGAGCTCGGTGAGGGCGTGCTGCATGTTCATCAGAGGCAGGATCGCTGCCCAGCGAAGCCGCTGCGGGCTCTGACGCCACACGTCTGCCAGCCATCGGTTGTACGTCTGGCAGAAGGCCTCTTCCACCTCCGGCCGCTCGGTGTATGGCGTGAGGATCGACGGGAAAAGCACCTGGATGTCAGTCCCCAGCTCATCCATGTGGCGGAGGCGCGCCGATACGTCCAGCATCTCCCGCGATTCTTTGGGGAATAGTTTTCCGATGTTCCCCAAGCGGGACCGCACAGCGCCATCGATCAGCCAATAGTCGCCCATCGGCGTAGGGACGCCGTCGCCGTTGGCGGCCACCGGCGCGTACTCGCGCAGAGAGCTTTCGGCGAATTGCCAGGTGCGGTCAGTTTCGATGACGTGGGCATCCGCGTCGATGACGGGCATGTGGTTCATCCTCCGGTCAACGTGTGGTCGAAGCCGCCCCGCGTGGTTCCCGATCCACGCTGGCCATCCAGCAGCGCGAGGGACAGTCTACGTGATCGCGTCGATGAAATCCCCCATGGGGTTTCCCTGTCGTCCCGTGAGCTCCCACTTCGCCCATGCCCGGCCGAGGGCGCGCTGCAGCCGAGCCCCCTCCGTTTGGTATTCGAGGTACCGCAGGATCGTATCGACGTCGCGCGCGTCGCGGGGCCAGCCTGGTTCGTTCGCTGCGAATCGCGCGAGGTCTCCCACGCTTTCCGCCCAGTCGGTGTGCCGCATGAGCCAGTCATAGAATGACTCGCTCGGTTCCGGGACGGACTCTGCCGCTCGCCGGCCCGTCGTCTGTGCGCCCTCGGCCGGGGTCGCGGAGGTCGGTGCGCTGGACGGCGCGGGTGGCTCGGCGGGCGTTCGTTGACCGGTCGATGGGCGAGGGGCTGCACGCGGCGCCTCGACGATGCGGTCGTTGACGGCCCGAAGGCGCTTCGCCAGGAGCGCGAGCAGCCGTGTGCAGAGCGCCGGCGATCCGCGGAGCGCCTCCACGAACCGCTCCCGCGGAACGAAATACGCCGTGCAATGCTCATCGGCCGTCGCCGTGCCCGATCGCGGCTGCCCGTCCAGCACGCCCATCTCCCCGAGCACGTCGTCGGCTGAAATGCGCGCGAGCACGACACGGCCCTGCTCGTCCGTCGCCGTCACGTCCATGGCGCCGGTCGAGATGAGGTACACGCCGTCGGCCGGGTCGCCCTCCTCGAACACGACCTCTCCGGGGAGGAACCGAACGGCCTGGGCGTTCGCCAGGATTGGCGCGAGCTGGTCTTTCGGCACACCGGACAGGAGCCAGTGACGGAGGATGCGCGCTTCCATTACACCTGGGATTTTCCCGAACAAGCGATGACCCGTCAAGCGCCGCCGACGTCCGCTGCGCAGCGCTGTGATGTCGCCCGGACGGCGGGTCCCCGGTCGCGAGCCTGGCCACGGCGACCGTTGTTGCGCGGCCGGGGGCGTCGGTACACTCGTCGGAGCGCGCACGCCTTTCAGGGGGGCGTCGTACCGGCCCATCTTGCGTTGCCCGTCACCGAGTGGGGTACAGCATTGCGACACGCTGGCGAAAACGCGGACATCCTTCGTGCGCTTGGGCAATTCCTCGACGAGCAGGATGCCACGACGTTCGAGATCGTCAACCACCATAGCTTCGTGGCGGTGAGCTGGGACAGCGAAAGCTCTGCCGGTGTGCATCAGGCCTATCAGGAGCACCAGCTCGAAGACCTCCGCAGGGAAGCGCGCGAGCTGCGGGCATCGGATGGAGGGCCCCTGGGTTCGATCGTGGAGCTGCTTCGGACCATCGGGCAGGAGCTAGACGGGGCGGGGATCGAGCTGAGCGGGATTGTCCGGGATGCGCGGTATTTTCGCGTGTCGGGCGCGGTCGACGGGCGCTACGTGACGAAGCGATACCAAACAAAAGAACTGGTGGCGATGGGCGCCGCGCGGCGCGCTGCGCGCGGCTCGTTCGTTCCGCATCAGCCGGTCGAGCCCGCTTCACCGGACGCGTTTGCCGGCGTCGAGGTCGGAGCCGTGGTCCTGAGCGAGGAGCGCGAAATGTTGGGGATCGTGAAGGAGATTCGCGGGCGGTCCTTCAAAATCGCTGCCAGCGGGTCGCGGGAGGACTATTGGCTGCCGGCAGAATCCGTTGCGGCTATTGGCTCCGCGGGCGAAGTTATTCTGGCCGAGATCGATCGCGGATAACCGGTTGCGTCACCCGCGGCTCGCCCATGAAACCCGTCACTCCACCGGCGCGGTGCGAAGCTTGCGTTGGTCGACCTGCGCTTTAGTCAGGGATAGGACGAGGGGTTCGCCAGGGCCGGTCGACGCCACGCAGTCGGATGTGAGCCAGTAGTCGCGCTGGAGCATGGGCGCGCCGACCTTGAACGCGCCGGGTCGGATTTCAGCGAGCTTGCCAATTCGCTGGCCGTCTTGCGTCACGACCGGCACGCCCAGCGTCGCGTTCGAAAGGGGATCCGGGGGCGGCTCGCTCGGCCCGGTTCCCCGGTCCACTTTGCGGTTCACGCTCATGGCGATGAGGTCCGCTGTCTCGAAGAGGCGTGTCTGGTAGCGGCCGGCGCCCACGCCGGACACACGAAACCCGTCGTCGTCTTGAAACAGCGCGGTCATTTCGATGCCTTCCTCGTCGAGCTGTTGGCCCAGGGTGCGGAGCAGCTCGGCGAGAGAGGCGCCGCGGGTGGCTCCCGTCACCCCCTGGCGCATGGCCCGGGCCTGAACGCGCAGCGACTCCAGGTCGTGTTCCTGGTAGGCTCGCTGCTCCGGGGCCGTAGCGTCCGTGGCCCAGGAGACGGCGAAAAACACCTCGTGGCTCTTGATCTCGATCCGTCTCGCTCCCTGTTCGTCCAGGGATCGTCCGAGCGCCCGCAAGACGTCACCCTGTTCGCCGACGCGTGGCATGGCGCCTCCCTTGGGCCTGGCTCTTCTGGGAACGCCATGCTCGCGCGAGTGGCGTCCGCTCGCCGATAGTGTAGTCAGGCTCGGACTCGCGCACAACCGCCTTTCAGCCGAGACGTGCGTCGACCGAGCTGTCCATGGTCTGGCGACCGACGTGCGGGCCCGCGCGGTTACGGACGTTTGGCTCTATGCGACGGGAGGCGGATCGAGATGTTGAGCGATCTGCGAGGCGATCTGGAGCAGCTCGTCGTGCGGCACGCGGTCGAAATCCTCCGACCGGAAGATCCGGCCCGGCGGATCGCCTGGATAACTTGGCACGATGTGGACATGGTAGTGGGGAACGGTCTGGCCTGCCGTCACTC
>DASRDP010000019.1 GCA_035652535.1 Chloroflexota bacterium | reverse complement strand
CCGATTCATACAGCGCCGCGACGTACCGTGCATAGCGCTCCCGCCCGGGGTGTATAGGATCTGTCGGTCCCCGCACACGCGGCCATTGACAATATTAGTACGTACATACTAATATGAGCGCTTAGCCGTTGCGAATACCGGTGCCGCTCGGCCGGCCCCCACGGCAACTGGAAGAAGGTGGAGTATGCCAATCCTGCGCGCGTTGTTCGTTCCCCTCGCGCTTCTGGCGCTCACGGCCGCCGCCCAGGCTCAGGGGCAGCCGACTGATCCTGAATCGGCCGCCCAACCGGGCGTGCGCACGAACTCTGACCCTGCGGATAGCGCGGCTCGCCTGCTGCAGGCCCTCGATTCGGTCGACGCGGCCGTGGGCCAGGGGGATTGGACCGCTGCACAGACCGCATGGCGTCGTTTCGAGGACATCTGGTTCGAGGTGGAAGACGGATTCAGAGCCGCATCGCGCGACACGTATCGCGCCATCGAGCAACAAATGGATCGCGTCGCGTCCGCGCTGCAGGGAAGCGCGCGAGATTCGGAGGCGATCCTCGGGGAAACGCGCGCCCTCCGTGCCTTGATCCAGCCGATGGCTCCCGCGGCGAGCACGCCCACGCTCCCGGTCGGCCCTGAGGGCCTCGCTCCTTCACCGTCGTCCCAGACAGTCAGCGCGATACCAGCCGCGGCTCGGACTCCGGCGCCGGCGGCCATCCCCACGCGGACGCCGCTGGTCACCGCCATCCCCGCGACGTGCAGCACACCCTCGCTGACCCTCGACCCGCCCTTCCTCAGGAGCGACGGCGTCATCGACTGGCGCGCCCACGGCTTCAAGCCAGGGACCCTCCTCCACATCGCGGTCCTGGGGCCCACGCAGTCGGGAAGCGTGTCCGGTCCCGTGGTGGCGCGGCTGGAGTCTCAGCCGGTCGACCGAAGTTGCAGCGCCCGCTCGGATGAAGGGCTTGCCGCGGACGAGCTTCTCGAAGACTCCCCCGCTCTCCCAACCGGGCATTACGTGCTGGAGGTGCGAGGCATTCGGTGGACCGCGCCGGACTCCCACATTCCGGAGTCAGAGATGCGCATCAACGCGCCGTTCAACTTCTACAACGTCGCCCACCCGTGAGACCGGGTTAGGCGACCGCCAGCGTGGCCCCCAGGTCCACCTTCGCGTCGAGAATCCCTTCCCACGGGTCTCCCCGCGCCCGGAGGCGTTCCGGCGTTGTCGCGATGGTGAAGTCCGTCGGGTAGATTCGGCCCAGCTCGCTCCAGTCGAGCGGCGTGGAGACGCTCGCGCCGGGCGCTGCGCGAGGCGAGAAGATCGCCGATACGGTCTTTGCCCGCGCGTTCTGGTTGAAGTCGACGAACACCTTCCCGGTTCGCTTCGCCACGGCCCACGCCGTGGTGATGGCGTCCGGGTGCATGCGCTCCAAATAGCGGGCGGTCATCTCGGCCGCGGCGTGGATTGCACCGTAAGGGAGCTGACGAAGGACCGGCACGAAGATGTGGAGGCCCGTTCGACCGCTCGTCTTGACGAACGACGGGAGTTTCAGCGCGTCGAGGGTCTCCTTCAGCCACAACGCGACCTCACACGTCCTGCTGAACCCCGAAGGGTTCAATTCGGGCTCCGCTCCTGGTGGCTCGAGGCCGGAATAGATGTACGGGTCCAGGTCGAACACGAGGAAGTCCGGGTAGTCGAACAGCGTGTCGGCGGACGGAGCGGCGGACCCCTCGCCCAGGTTTCCGGCGTCGGGCTCCGGCCGCACGCGCGCGTACGAGGGGTGTAGCTCCATGCTGGCGATCTGGCCGAGCCAGATGAGCGTTGCGAGGTTGTTGCACAGGATGTACTTCTGCGAGCCGCCGGCATGCTTCGAGTAGAGGCGAACGGACTCGACGAACGACGGCGCGTGGCCCGCGTGCTTTTGAAAGAAGCGAGGGCCGTCGATCCCCTCCGGCAGGCGGATCGTCGTCAGAGGACGGTCGCGAAGGTGCGGGAGCAGATGCCGCGCCACGCGCGCGTAGTAGCGAAGGAGCTCGCGCTTGGTGACCGGCCTCCCGCTCGATTCGGGCCACAGAACCTTGTCGAGGTTCGAGACCGGCACGTCGTCGTCCTCCACGTGGAGCGTCATCGCGTCGCGATCGCGCTCCAACTGCTGGAGCACCTCGTCGATGGCGCCTGGCTGATGGTCGGGGCGGACTGGCGACACGGATTCGGGCGCCGGCACAACCTCGGATCTCTGCGCTTCAGTGGGCGCCTTGTCATCCCTCACCCGGACGAGGACCGGGGCGCGGAGGCGCCCGTCGGGCGTCCATTCCGCGAACTTCACCTCCACCACGGTCTCCGGCCGCACCCACGTCGTCTTCGATTTGATGGGCGGGCGTTCGGCAAAGGGACACTCGTCGGTACGCAGCGCATCGAGCCGCGCGCGCAGCGATCGCAAGAGCCGCTCATCGAGACCCGTGCCCACGTGTCCCGCGTACCGGAGACGGCCCTCGTCATCGACGCTTCCCACGAGGAGCGCGCCGAGCGTGTCCGCTCGCGAGCCCAGACCCTGACTGTACCCACCCACCACGAAATCATCGGTTCGCGTGCCCTTGACCTTGAGCCACAGTCGCGACCGCTTACCCGTCTGATACGTACTGCCGCGTTTCTTCGCGACGATGCCCTCGAAACCGTGGTCCAGGGCGGCCCGGTAGGCGATCTCGCCGATCTCGGGGAAGCTGTCGAGGGTTCGCACCCGCTCGCTGGGCTGAAGGAGAGCGGCGAGCGTCTGTTTTCGGTCCTCGATCGGCGTCGCGCGCAGATCGAATCCGTCGAGGTACAGGAGATCGAACACGTAGTACACCAGCGGGATGGTGGCCTCCGCGCGCCGAATCTCCCGCTCGCTCGTCAGATTCATGCGCTGCTGGAGGCGGTGAAACGAGGGGCGCCCATGCTCATCGAGCGCCACGATCTCGCCGTCGAGCGCCGCCTCGCGCAGTCCCCGGCGCGCAAGGTCGGCTGCGATTTCGGGATATTGTCGCGCGACGTCCAGCCCACGCCGGGACACGAGCCGTACGCTCCCTTCTGCCATGAAGCCGATCGCTCGAACGCCGTCGAGCTTGGGCTCGAAGATCCAATCCGGATGGCTGAAGGGCTCTGGCGTGAGGGTCGGGAGCATGGGTGCGATCGATTTCGGGAAAGGCGCTTGCACCGCGCCCGGCAGCAGCTCCGCTCGGACGGGTCCGCCTCGGGTCCGTCGCGTGGTCCGATCGGTCCCCGAGCCGCGCTCCAACGATGCCTTGTCCGCCACACCAGACGCGCCTCTCGACAGTCGAGCCCTCTGGGCGTGGGTCGAACGCTCGGCGCGTCGACGGCCCCTCTCGCTCTCCTGAGCTGGCGCGTCCGACTTCCCGGAGAGGTCAGCAATGGTCTGCCCGCTCACGACCGAGGACTCCGCGGCCAGCGCGTCCGCGTCGGCCGAGGCGAACGCGTCGCGACGCTTGACGAGAAGCCACTCGTCCGCTTTGCGCCGCGTCTTCACCAGCGCCCACCCGCCTCGGAGCCGGTGGCCGCGGAGGATGATCGACACGCGCCCGGATGCGAGGCCCTCACGCATGCGCTGCTCGGCAGCGGCGCGCTGGTCGATGGGCTGGTCGTTCTCGTCCTCCGGCGCGTAGGTTCCCTCGTCCCAGACGATGACCTCTCCGGCTCCATACTCCCCGGCGGGGATGACGCCTTCGAATACCCCGTAGTCGATGGGGTGGTCCTCGACCATGACCGCGAGCCGCTTGTCCGCCGGGTTCAGGGAGGGTCCGCGCGGCACGGCCCACGACTTCAGCACGCCGTCCAGCTCGAAGCGAACGTCGTAATGCAAGCGCCGTGCGCGGTGCTTCTGGACGACGAAGCGCAGCGGCGCGCCGTTCTTCGACCGGCGGCGGGGCTTGGGCTCGGGCGTCGCCGAGAAATCGCGTCGTTGCCGATACTGTTCCAGGGTCATCTCACACCCGCGGTGACGAAAGAGACTTTCACTCCTTCATACATACCGCGCGCGGCCCCTTCCGCGCCGCTTCGACATGACCCGGTGGCACTGTGACATCCGGTCAATCAATCCTCGGTAGGATTGATCAAGGAGTCATTGAGCCATGGCCGCGCGAGCGATCTGGCGGGGCGCCATCAGCTTCGGGATGGTGACGATCCCTGTCTCTCTGTATCCAGCGACGCAGACGAAAGACATTTCCTTCCACCTCCTGCACAAAGAGGACCACGCGCGGCTGCGCTTCGTGCGGTGGTGCCCGGTGGACGAGCGCGAAGTCCCGAACGACGAAATCGTCCGCGGGTACGAATTCGCGAAAGGGCAGTACGTCGTCCTGGACGATCAGGACTTCGAAAAGCTCCCACTTCCCAGCAAGCACACCATCGAGATCTCGGCCTTCGTCGAGGCGAGCGAGATCGCGCCTGTGTATTTCGAGCGCGCCTATTATCTGGAGCCCCAGGAGATCGGCGTGAAGCCGTACCGCCTCTTCCTCGAGGCCCTGGAGCGGAAGCAGCTCGTCGCCCTCGGCAAAGTCGCGCTCCGCCACCGCGAGCACTTGTGCGCGCTGCGGCCGAGCGGCGGCGCCGTCGAGCTGGAGACCCTCTACTATGCGGACGAGATCCGGGAGCGTCCCAAGGTTGCAGAGGCGAGCGTGTCCGAGGGAGAGCTCGACATGGCATCGTCCCTCATCGATTTGCTGCGGAAGAACTTCGAGCCCGACACGTACCACGACGAGTACCGGACGGCGCTGCTGGAGCTGATCGAGGCCAAGCAGCAGGGCCGCAAAGTGGTGGTGGAGGCCGCGCCGGCCGAGGGCAAGGTCACCGACCTGATGGAAGCGCTGCGCAAGAGCGTCGAGGCCGCGAGGAAAACCGAGACGAAAGCGCGCCCTCGCCGAAAAGCCAGTTAGGCGGTCCGCGCATCGACTGCGGATCCCGGATCCTCTGGAATGGGAACGGGCGACTCCTGGATGGGCGGGTGGGTCACGGTTGGCCGTTCAGCAAGGCGAACGACTTGACCATCCTGTTGCCCTCCCTGCAATACTGGAAGAAGGACCAACGCACCATTGGAGGGTCGCCGCATGAAGCTCCATCGCCTGCCGGCTCGCTGGCTTGCCGTCGTCGCCGCGTCGCTCATCGTCGCGCTCCCCACCGCGCCGGCGCTGGGGCAGCCTACCGCCGCATCCACGATCCTCATCTCCATCGATAGTCCGACCGAAGGCGCCACGGTCACCAATGGAACCCAGATCGACGTCGGCGGCTGGGCGGTGGACACGGCGGGCACCGGGACCGGGGTCGATATGGTCCGAGTCTACCTCGACAATCGGATGGAGGCTGCGGGCACGCTTCTGGGCACAGCCCAATACGGCTGGTCGCGGCCAGACGTGGCCACGGCCCTCGGCAACCCAGGGTATTCGGGCTCGGGCTTCAATTATCTCTGGACGCCGACCGGTCTCAGCGAGGGGCAACATACCCTCTACGTCTATGCCCACTCGACGGTCAGCGGTTGGGGCTACAAGACCGTGGCCGTGACCGCGCACGGGGCATCCGCGACTCCGACGCCGACCCGCTACGGGACCTATGGGCCCGGCTACGGCGGCGGGTACGGCGGAGGGTATGGGGGTATGTATGGCATGGGACCCTATGGCCCAATGGGTCCAGGCGGCTATCCCGGCGGGATGTACGGGGCCTATCCGCCGTACATCGGATCGCCGTATTACCCGCCGTTTTACCCGGGCTATCCCTACTACCCGGGCGGCAATCCGCCCGATCGGGTGTGCATCATGATCTATCCCCCGCCACCCGGCTGCTGACGCGCGACGAGGCGCCGTCCGATCGCTTAGATCCCGTAGAGCGCCTTCGGGTTCGCCTCGACGATGTTCCTGATGGACTCGGGCGAAATGTCGGCGCTGCGCTTGAGTATCGAGATCGCGTCCAGCTCCGACGACGCGTCGAAGTGGCCGTAGTCGGTCCCGATCACAATGTTGTGCTCGCCCGCGTGCTTCAGCACGAACGGCAGATCGTCGTTCGTCTGACACGTGACGTACACGCGGCTCTCGGCGAGGGGATTGTCGGGAATGGGCTTGCCGGCGACCGCGAACCGCTCCTTCGTGTCCGCCACGACCCAGGGCACCCACTGCGCGCTCGCCTCGATGAATCCCCATCGCAAGCGAGGGAACTGGTTGGGCAGCTCGCTCGTCAGCACCTGCTGGCACGCCATCACCGTGGGGATGCGAAAGGCGGAGAAGCCGCCGCCCTGCTGATAGGGTGAGCGGAACAGATCGAGGATTCCGGGGTTGCCGTTCGCGATGTGCACAGCGATGGGCATGTCGAGCCGCTCGGCCTCCTGATAGATGGGGTAGAAGTACGGGTCAACCAGGAGGCGATTGCCCTCGACCGGCCGCATGCAGACCGCGACCGCTCCGTGCGCCTTGGCGATGCGCATCTCCTCCAGCGCATCCGGAATGCTGAGGATGGGCGGGAGCATCGACCAGCGGAGGCGGCCCTTGCCCTGCCGCCAAATGTCCGCCAGCCAGCGATTCCACGACCGGCACAAAGCGACGTCGACCTCGGGTCGGTCGCCCATCTGCTCGATACCGATGGTGTTGTGGAGGACTTGGATGTCGATCCCCAGCCGATCCATGTCCTTCAGCCGCAGGTCGACGTCGTCCATCTGACGCGCCGCCTGATTGGTGACCACGTCGCGCCCGGTGCGCTCCGTCTGCCGCGCCAGCTCCTGCTCGGTGAGGGTCAGCGGCCGAAAACCCCGGAGCTTCCCGTCGATGAGCCATCGCTCGCCGCGCGTCTCCCCGCGCGGCGCGACGAGCTGCGGGCGATACTTGCGGTCCTCGGGGTCGAGGAAGTCCCAGGTGTGCTCCGTCTCGAGCACGTGCGCGTCGGCGTCGATGGTGATCATGCTCCCACCCCTGATTTGAAGCCTCATGCAAGTGTAGCGCCATCATCGGCGCGCGAGATGGAGTATCTTTCCCACTCGACAGCTTCGAGCCACGTGCCAATGGCGGCGCTTCGCCGCCGCCGTCCCGACCGGAGGTGGAGACGATGACGAGCCTTGCCCCTTCCCCATCGAGCGCGCCGCAAGGAGGCGGTCCGCTGGCAGGCGTTCGCGTGCTGGACTTCAGCCACATCCTGGCCGGGCCATACTGCACGCGCATCCTGGCCGACCTCGGCGCCGATGTGGCCAAAGTGGAGTCCCACAGCAGGCCGGACGCAACCGGCGCCGTACGTCTGCCGCCCGAGTACACGGGCCGCCGCGATCGTTCCACCTCCTTCCTCAACACCAATCGCAACAAGCGATCGATCACCATCAACCTCAAGTCCGACGGCGGGAAGGCGCTCGCTGCGCGGCTCGCATCGGTCGCGGATGTGCTCGTGGAGAACTTCAGCGCGCGGGTGATGGATCGGCTGGACCTGGGCTACCGTCATCTCCAGCCCGTGAACCCGCGCCTGATCTACGTCAGCATGTCCGGCTATGGGCACAATGGGCCGCGGCGCGATTGGACGAGCATGAACTCGAATCTGCAGGCGTACACGGGGCTCATGATGGTGAATGGGACCGAAGAAGACGAGCCCATCTCCATCTCGAACTCCTGGAACGACTATATGGGCGGGCTGCATGCGACCGTTGGCATCCTCCAGGCCCTGGCGCGGCGCGCCAAGACCGGCGTCGGCATGAATCTCGACCTCGCCCAATTCGAGTGCAGCGTCGCGACCGTCGGCCCCTTACTGCTGGCGAGCGCCGTGAACGGCGAGGCGCCGACTCGCCTCGGCAATCGATCCACGTCCGTGGCGCCACAGGGCTGCTATCGCTGCGCCGGGCGCGATGAATGGTGCGTCATCAGCGTCCAGACGGATGAGCAGTGGCGCGCGCTTCTGGACGTGATGGAGGCGAACGGCCGTTTCCGCGAGCCCGATTTCGCGACGGTGCTCGGTCGCCTGGCGCGTCACGACGAGATCGACCGGGCGATCGAGAGCTGGACGAGCGAGCTGGCGAAGGAAGAGGTGGAACGGCGGCTGCGTGCCGCCGGCGTCCCCGCCGAGCGAATGCGCCGCGCCAACGAGGTGCTCGAGACGGGCGAAGGCGAGCGCGTGTTCGCCGCGGTCGAGGACCCGCCGGGCCACCCCATCCGCGCAACCGCGCTACCCCTGGCGTTCGGCGCGAGCTCCATCACGCCCATTGCGCCGGCTCCGCGCGTTGGCGAGCACACCGACGCTGTGCTTCGCGACTGGCTGGGACTCGCCGACGGGGAGATCGAACGCCTGGCTGCAGATGAGGTGCTCGTCTGATGGCCCGGGTTATCGACCTCACGAGCCCAATTGCCGCGTACGCGTGCCGGCTCCTGGCCGAAACCGGCCACGACGTCGTGCGCGTCGAGCCGCGCTCGGGAGACGCGCTTCGGCGCATGGGGCCGTTCCTCGGAGGTGACTGCACGCTCGAGAACGGCGCCTTTCACACGTTCTTGAACGCGCGCAAACGCAGCTTCACGCCGGACCTCTCGACCGGCGACGGCCAGCGCGTGGCGCTGGAGCTGGTCGCGCGGTCGGACGCCGTCGTGGCGAGCCTGCCGCTCCCCATCGACGAGCCCCTGCTGCGCGCGGCGAACCCGAACCTCGTGCTCGTCCGTGTCGACGACGGTGAGCCGGAAGCCTGCGTCTACGCGCGCTCGGGCCTGCTCGCCCTCACCGGGCATCCGGGGCAGCGGCCCTCCCTCATGGGCGGGCACGTGGCGAACGCGGCGACAAGCCTGCACGTCGCTGTGGCCGCGTCCGCGGCGCTGCTCGTCCAACAGCTCGCCGGCACCGGGCAGACCGTCGACGTCTCGGCCCGGGAATGCCTCATGTCCCTCGCCGAGCAATCCGTGATCACCTACACGTCGAGCGGCCGGGTCACCGAGCGGCGCGGGTATCGCGGCGCCGTTACCGCGATTTCCGGCGCCTTTCCGTGCGCCGATGGCTACTGGATGCTCAGTGTACCCAGCACCGCGGAGCGGTGGGCCAACTTCATGGAATGGGTACAGGACCCGGATCTCATGGCGGACGCGTCCCTGCTCAATGAGGCGGAGCGCAACGAGAAGAAGGACTTCGTCCTCGATCGACTGACCGAGTGGTCGGCGCGTTTCCCCAAAAACGAGCTGGTGCAGGAGGCGCAGTCGCGCCACATCCCGGCCTCGCCGGTCAGCACGCCGCTGGACCTCGTGAGCGACCCACAGCTCATCGCGCGCGGCTTCTTGCGCGACGTGGAGCACCCCGACCTGGGGGCGATGCGGTTTCCGATAGGCGCGCTGGCCCTACTGTGGGGCACGGAGCCCGGTTTCGCGCCGCGCCTCGGGCAGCACAACGGTGAGATCCTGACGGAGCTCGGGTACACCGCCGCGCAGCAGCGGAGCTTGGTTGAGAGCGGGGCGATGTAGCGCGGCGCAGCTGGCCGTGGGATGCTCCCTCTTGTGCCCGGTGGGCTCTGGCGTTCTTCACGGCGGCCCCACCCGAACGGATGGGCCCGCGCGTGGCACGTCGCCGCTCAGAGCTGGCGCACTCGGTGAGTGCCAGTAGATGCCGAGCACGTTGCCCTAATTCGCCGCGTACATCGGCCACAACGGGTCGTTCTCGCCACGCTCCTCGATGAAGTCGAGCGCGTCATTGACGCCGTCGAGAGTGAAGTACCGCGTCGTAATCGGACGGGTATCGATGACTCCGCGCCGCGTCAGCTCCAACAGCTCTTCCACGTCCACCAGGAACCGCCCCGTCACGCTGGTGAACTCGATGGAGCGAATCATGAGGTAGCGGAGCGGAAGAGCAAGAACCTCCGGGTTCGAGCCGATGAGGGCGACGCGTCCACCGGGCTCGAGACTCTTGATGCACTCGATTGTCGACTCGATACCGCCAGGCGCCAGCTCGGCCAGCACCGACGCTCCCATTCCTTCGGTCAGCTCCTTCACCCGCGCGGTGATCGATTCGCCGCGGCCCAGGGCGATGGTCGAGATGCGGGCAGGATCGATGGCGCGAACGCGCTCCAGGCGCACGGGGTTGCGCGCCACGGCGATCACGTGGGCTGCGCCCATGGTCAGCGCCGCCAGCACCGTTCCGATCCCGGTGATACCGGACGCCCCGTTCACGAGCACAACCTCGCCACTGTGAAGCCGCGCCCGTTTGAGGGCGCGATAGCCGACGTTGATCTGGGACACCTTGCAGAACTCGTCGACGTCGTCCTCCGGGTGGAGGCGCGCCAGGTTGGTGGCCGGGACACGGCAGTATTCCGCCCAGAGTCCATCCTTGTACCGCTGGAGGCGCGGGCTCGACTGGCCGAACTTCGTCAGAAACCCCATGGTCTTCTTCGAGTAGCAGAGGTGCTGGCGCTCGGTGCGACAATACTTACAGTGCCCGCAGGTCATCGAGCATACGACGACCACGCGATCCCCCACGCGGACGTTTCGGACGTCCGGTCCGACCTCAACCACTTCGCCCATCCCGTCGTGGCCAATGGTCATCGGCAGGTCCGGGATCGTTTGGACGTCCGGACTGTAGCTCACGGCGTCCTCGCGCATGTGCACATCGCCATGGTTCAGTCCCGCGCGGAGGACGCGGACCAGGACCTCGCCCTCGCTCACCTCGGGAATCGGGACTTCGTCGACGTGAACGATCCCGTGAGATCCCGCCGCGCCTGAGAACCCGTGGATCCGCGCCGCCTTCATCGATCCATTCATGCACGCCTTCCTGCTCTCGAGGTGACCCATTCTACCCTTGCGCCCGCGCAGGATCACCGCGCGCGCGATGCGCGGCTGAGATTGCGGATTCGGGGGACATCGAGCAGACAGCGCGGCTGGGAACGACCCGTGGGCCACGTCGGGAGGCTACTGGTTGCTGAGGCCGATGCTGGGGGAAGCGATGTCGACGACGACGGCCTGCCCATCGCGCAGCTCCAGCCACCCGATCGAGGCCTCGGTCGTCGAGACGACGACCTCCTGTCCGCCAATGACTTGCGTGGTAACCTCGGCGGTGGCGCCGCGACGGCGGATCGATTTCACGTGCACGCGCAGGCGGATGCGGCCCGGACCGGCGACCTGGCCGTCATCCGGCGCGTCGGCGGCCAGGTGGTTGGAGGCGACGACCGCTCGCTCCCACGTCGCGTGCTTCGTCAGCACATGCTCGCGGACGAGCAGATTGATGGCGCGACTCACCGTCGCCACGTTCACGCGTGCGGCCCGCGCGATCTCCTGCTGCGATGGGAGATGGTCGCCCGCCTGCAAACGCCCAGCGTCGATCGCCTCTCGGATCGCTCGGGCGAGGCTCCTGTAGAACGGGCGGTCGCTCCTCGGGGGGAGCGCAAACTCACGCACGCGACCAAGCTGCCTCGAAGCGGGATGTGCCGGCCACATTGCAGCCGGACGGAAGCCGGTTCGCACTATGCCACACACCGGCCCGCAGATTGATCGGCATAATGAATAAATTGCGAGCCTACCGATTGGTAGAACTAGCTAAGTCCTTGAATGGCCTCGCTTTCAACCCCATTCCCATCACCCCCGCCTGTCACATGAAGGCTACGGCTGTGCCTCGTCGATCGATTGCTGAACGCTCAGCCGTAGTTTGAGATGAATGATCTAAAGCAAGCATGCGTTCTTGAGTCATTCTAACCATGGTATCGGCGTCCATCACACGGTAAATTTGGGCGCGTTTTCCGTGGCAAGGAGGTGCCGATGGCTACATCAGACGCTGACTCAGCCGAATCAGGCACTGCTGTGACCCGCTTAGGCGACAGTGCGCCCGTTCTCTTGCAGGCGCGAGATGAGCCAGTGCCGGCCCCCTCGCGCGCCGAATCCGTTCGCGCGCCAGACCCCGTGGCGTGGTGGAACGTGAGGCCCGCCCCGAACGATCTGGTGCTGGCGAAAGACAATTTTGAGGCGCGGCTTGCCGCGGACCCGAACGATTACGAGGCGCTCACTCGCCTCGGCGAGATCGATCTGCGAATGGGATTGACGTCCGACGCGCAACGTCTGCTCTTCCGCGCGTCGCTGCTGCGCCCGCCGAGCTGGCAGGCGTACCAGTATGTCTCATTGTTGCTGAGGCGAGCCGAGGAAAACGCGCGCACCAGCTTTGACCGCCCGGCCGGTGCGCCGCCGCCCGGCCTCTGGTGTCTCCGGGGACTACTGTCGGGTATCAGACGCGTGCCGCGTGGTTCGCGCGAAAGCCTGAAGTGAGGACATGACCAACGCAGCCGCGACCCTCTTGCTCTTCGCGATGCTCGCCATCATGGCAGCGAAATCCATACCCATCGTTCAGGCGCCGCTCGCGGGAAAGCCGCTACTCGACATTCGCGTGCCGCTGCTCTTCAGGGCCCTGGGGCAGCGGGTAAATGTGCTCTGCATCCTCGCTGTGCTGGTGCTCGGGTCGGGGGCCATCGGCGAGCGCTGGATTGACCGTCAGCTTTTCCTATTCGTGCTCGTGGCGGTGGTCGGCATGCTCATGATCCCGAGCCGGTATCGCATCACCACAGCGGGCCTCTCCCCGAGCCGCTCGGTGTTCCGTCCGTGGTCGGACTTCGAGCGATGGGAGGCCAGCGGCAACGTCGTGTACCTGCGCGGCAGATCGCGCTTTGGGTCCGTTCGCCTCTTCGTGAGCGGTCGCGATCGCGAGGAGCTGATTCGGGTCCTCAGCCGACATCTCCGAAATCAGAAAAGAGACACCCCTGGCTCATCGGACCGCGTCGGGCCAGACAAAGGAGGGAATCGATGACCTATGGCGCAAAAGAAAGCAATCCATCTGAGGGGTCGGGGCTGGGCTTGCTCGTCCTGGGACTGGCGCTCGTGAGTGCTGGCTGGGCGTATGGCACGGGGGTGATCCAGGCCGTCGTCGTCATTTGTGGCATCGCTGGCTTTGTTGCGGCGTTCGCCGTTCTGCGGCAGGCGCGGCTCGCGGGATAGCTCGGGGTTGCAATTGAGAGACTTGGTAAGGAGAAGGGAACCGATGTTGAGAGAAATCGTCAAACGCCGTGCGCTCGCGCACCTCGCGCTGTTGTTCCTCGCACTCCCGCTTTCGGTCCTCATTCTGGTCGGATGCGGAAACTCAATGGCATCGACCGCGAAGGGCGACCCCGCCGGCACGGCGACTGGGAGCAAAGGTGACGTGGTCGGACAGGTGGACGGCGCGCCCCTGTGGATCGGGAAGGACGGCAAACCTACAAACGACCTGTCGTCCGCCGCTAAGGACAAGGAGGGCAATCCGATCTCCGAGATTGACCAGGCGAAGGATCGCGAGCCACTGGCGTTCGCGCTGTCGAACATGGTCGGCCAGAACCGCGTCGCCATCAACATCGTCTGGACCCTCGTAACCGGCTTCCTTGTCATGTTCATGCAGGCCGGCTTCGCCCTCGTCGAAGCCGGATTTACCCGGGCCAAGAACGCAAACCACACCATGATGATGAACTTCATGATTTACGGGCTCGGAATGCTCGGCTTCTACATTTGTGGCTTTGCATTCATGTTCGGCGGTCTGGGGGGCATCGCAACGATGGGCGGCGGCTCCGCCCTCGACTCCGCAGGTGAGGCCTCCATCAACCTATTCGGGAAACCGTTCGGCTTGTTCGGTACGAATGGGTTCTTCCTGGCCGGCGGGACCTACGACGTGGCCGTTGCGGTCATGTTCCTCTTCCAGATGGTGTTCATGGACACGGCGGCGACGATCCCCACCGGCGCTATGGCCGAGCGATGGAAGTTTTCGGCATTCTGCGTGTTCGGCTTCTTCTGCTCGACGCTCACCTACCCAATTTTTGGAAACTGGGCCTGGGGCGGCGGATGGCTCTCGCAACTCGGTGCGAACTTCGGCCTGGGCCACGGCTATGCCGACTTCGCCGGCTCAGGCGTCGTTCACTCGGTTGGCGGCTGGATGGGACTCGCAGGCGCGATGGTCCTCGGTCCGAGAATTGGGAAATTCAACAAAGACGGATCTCCCAATGCGATCCCCGGTCACAACGTGGTGATCGCGGCGCTGGGCACATTCATCCTCGCGTTTGGGTGGTTCGGCTTCAATCCGGGGAGCACCCTTGCCGCCTCGGGGAGCGGCGCCTTGCGCATCGGCCTCATCGCGGTGAACACCATGCTGGCGGGGGCGGCGGCGTCGCTCGCTGCGATGCTCTACATGTGGATCACGCGCGGCAAGCCTGACGCAGGCATGATGATCAACGGGATTCTCGCCGGTCTCGTGGCCATAACGGCCCCGAGCGGGTTTGTCAGCCCGGTTTTCTCCGTCGTCATTGGGCTCATCGCAGGCGTGCTCGTGTGCTGGGCCGTGTGGTTCTTTGATAACGTCGCGAAGGTCGACGACCCGGTAGGCGCCATCTCCGTGCACGGGGTGTGCGGGGCCTGGGGTGTCCTCTCCCTCGGTCTCTTCGCCGATGGGACCAGCAACTACGGCGGCTCCTGGAACACAGTGCCTGGCAGCGTCACGGGCCTTCTCTATGGCGATCCGGGCCAGTTCGTGGCCCAGGTCATCGGTGTCGTCGCCTGTTTCACCTACGTCTTCGGCCTGAGCTACGCGTTCTTCAAAGTCGTGGACAGCATCATCGGAATGCGGGTCGCTCCGGAGGTGGAGCTGAGCGGCCTGGACATTCCCGAAATGGGCGCATTCGCCTATCCACAGGACTATCCGGGCGTTGGCTCAGTGTACCCGGTGCCATCGAACGGCGCGACCGCGGGCGCGCCTGCCGCCGTTCCGGTTGGAGGGTAGGCGGGTGACAGCAGCCGGATAGCTCGTGTTCCTTGTCGAGTTGGCCGTCATACTCCTCGCGGCCAAGGCCGCTGCCGATCTCTCGAGCCGCTTGGGCCAGCCACCAGTCCTCGGACAGTTGGTGGCTGGCCTCGCGCTCGGTTCAGCAAGCGTGCTCCTGCCGGTCGATCCGTTCGGGAACGGCGTCGGAGAGCAGCTCGACCTCCTCGCGAATCTCGGGGTGCTGGTGCTCATGTTCGTCGCCGGGCTGGAGACAGATTGGCAGCAACTCAAGTCCGTGGGGCGAGCCGCCTTTACGTCGGCGTCGCTGGGCGTCCTCATGCCCCTCGTGGCGGGCTGGGCGGCCGGTCTTGCCTTTCACCTGTCTGGGACCGAGGCGGCATTTCTCGGGGTGATCCTCACGGCGACGTCCGTTAGCATCAGCGCCCAAACGCTCCTCGAGTTGGACTGTCTGCAGACGATCGAGGGAGCGACGATTCTCGGCGCCGCGGTGATCGACGATGTGATCGGACTCGTCGTCTTTTCCATCGCCGCCGCCGCGTCGGGCGCTGGCGGAGGGCAAATGCCGCTACCAATTCTCGGCGCCAGCCTGGCTGCGTTCTTCGCGGTCGCGCCCACCATCGGGAGCGCCGTAGCGCGCCGCCTCATCGGATTGGCCCACGCTATGCGCGGCAGCGAGGCGCCGTTGGCGGTGGCCATGGCGGTGGCGCTCCTCTACGCCGCCCTGGCCGCCCAGGTCGGGATTGCGGCCATCACCGGCGCCTACCTGGCCGGCTTGCTGATCAATCGAGAGGATCGGTACCCCGAGCTGACGGACCGGGTGAAGATTCTCGGCAACAGTTTTTTCGTCCCGATATTTCTCGTGAAGACCGGGATGGACGCTCACCTGGAGGCGGTCGGGCCGGTATTCACACTCGTCATGGTGATCAGTATCATCGCCATCGTGAGCAAGATCCTCGGGTGTGGCTTTGGCGCCCGAATCTGCGGACTCACGGCATATCAGAGCACAGTCGTCGGGGTCGGGATGATCTCACGCGGCGAGGTTGCGCTCATCACAAGCAGCCTCGCGCTGCACGCGCGCGTCATCTCGCCGCTGCTCTTCTCCGCGACGGTGCTCATCGTCGTCGTTACGACAATCGTGACGCCACTCCTACTCAGGCTGGTTCTCATGCGCTCGTCGGCCGAGCCAGCCATGGAATGGGCGCCGAGCGGCGTTCAGGCGTCGGACTGACGGAGGAGATTTGCCAGCAGCTCGAACAAACTCAGGTATCCGAGGAGTCGACCCTGCTCGTCGATCAGTGGGGTGGCGCTGTCGCCCCTGCGGATCATGCCGACCAGCAGGTCCTGGAGCAACGCGTCAGGCGTGGTCGCGTCGCATGGGACCATGAGGTCGTGGGCAGTCTGGGGCGCGCCCTTTGCGGCGTGGAGCAGTGTTCTCGCGTCAAGGTCGCCGATCGAGGGCCAGATCGATTGCGGGAGCACGAGCCGTACGAGGTTTGTGTCGAGACGACGCTCGGGGATGATTCCCAGCAAGCGATCATCGTCGTCGACGACGAAGACGGCACGGGCATGCGGATCGCCCGCGAGGGCGGACACGACAGAGGAGAGCGAGTCGGTGACATGCACGACCGGGGGCCCAAGGTGAAGAAGGCTGGGGAAGTCTCCCACCGGACGGCGCCACACCGGTATCTTTGCCACTGCCAAGCTCGCAACCCTCAGGCTCGGCCCCGACGCGCGATCTGTGCGCGTACGCGCGCGATCAACTCCGTCGGAACGAACGGCTTTGCGATGAAGTCATCGGCACCGGCCGAGAAGCCAGCGGCCTTGGTCTCTGCATTCGTCTGCCCGCTGAGGAGAACGATGGGAATTTCGCTGAATCGGACATCCCGCTTTAGCCGACTGCAGAGGCCAAGCCCATCATCGGACGCCAGCCCGATGTCCAGCAAGATGGCGTCGGGCCGCAATTGTTCAAGCACGTCATCGATCTGGCTCGCGTCGGAGAGGGACGCCAATTGGACATCAGCATCGCGCAGTGCAAACTCCAGCGCACGAGCGATCCGCGGCTCGTCGTCGACAAGCAATATCCGTGGCATAGAAGAAATGATATCAAGTCAGGATTGAGCGGTCAAATTCGGATGGTAGACAGTCAGAATCGTGCGGACGGCGAACTCGAACGCCGCATTCGCGAGCTCACCTTCCTCGAGCGGATCGTCCGGATCAGCTCGTCCCGGCTCGACCATGCAGAGATGCTGCGCTCCATCATCGAGGAGACCGTATCGGCCACGGGAACGCAGGTGTGCTCGCTATATCTCTGGGATGACGCCGAGAAGGCGTTGATCCTCGCAGCGACGAACGGACTTTCTCCGTTGGCGATCGGGCAGCTCCGCCTGGGGCTCGGGGAGGGCGTCACTGGCTGGGTCGCCGCCGAGCGACGGCCCCTCGCGGTGCCGGACGTGCGCGACGAACCCCGGTTCAAGTGGGTCGCCAACGTCGATCAGGAGCGATTCGTTTCGATGCTCTCGGTCCCGATCGTCCGGCGGGACCGCCTCGTGGGTGTCATGAACGTACAGACGGTCGAGGCCCACGTGTTCACCGAGGAGGAGATCGACTATGTCTCGGCCGTCGCGGCGCAACTGGGTGACATCATCGAGCTAAGCGTGCTCTCCCACCGTCTCGCCAAGCAGCTCGACCTCGAGCGCGAGGCCGTATCCCGCCTCCAGGCACTGGACGAGGGCAAATCAAACCTCATGTCCATGCTCTCTCACGACTTTCGCGGCCCGCTCACGATCGCCAACGCCTATCTCCATGGGCTCATCGACCACGTCGACGGCGATGTCCGCCACGCGTGCGCAGAGGTGGCTACGGAGCTGCAGAACCTGCAGAAGATGGTGGACAACGTGATGTTGTCGCTTCAGATCGAGGCTCAGCATCACCTTGCCCTTGACGTCGAGGAGTTCGACCTGGTCTCCGCGATCCAGGCGCAGAGTCGCCGGATGCAGCACACAACCGACGGCCACACGATCTCCGTCCAGTCCCAGGTCCCTGAGCTGCGTATCACGGCGGATCGGCTGAAGGTACAAACCGTCGTCGTCAATCTTCTTGGAAATGCGATCAAGTACACGCCAACGGGCGGAAGGATCGACGTGGAGATTCGCCGAGATGAACAGTGGGCGGAGGTGACGGTGACTGACCACGGCATCGGCCTCGGCGAGCGCGATGCGGAAACACTCTTCGAGCGATATGGACGGGGGGAATCAGCGCTGGATCTCGGGATCGCGGGACACGGGCTCGGGCTGTTCATTTGCCGGCAAATCGTCGAGGCGCACGGGGGCCGAATCTACGCCCGGTCGGGCGAGGACGGCACCCGGTTCATATTCAGGCTCCCTTTCGCCGCCACGACCGAATAGCTGCACGGTCCGCCGAGAGATTTCGGGCAAGTACAGGCCGTGGGACCGACCTTTGATGGACGAACGACGCCAGCCCGTCCGTGGTAAACCCGTCAAACCACGAGACGGCCGGCCGTTCGTCCTTCAACGGGTCTACCCCCTCAGCGTTCTGGCGGCGTCGATCAGCTCCAACAGCCGATCCGGTCGGAGCGACATCCGGTCGACGTTGACGTCGAGGGGCTTCAGCGCGTCCTCGACGGCGTTGGCGACGACAGCCGGGACCGGCATCGTCCCCCCTTCGCCTGCCCCTTTGATCCCCTCCGGGTTGAGCGGTGAGAGGGTCTCCACGTGCCCGACGGCGATGTTCGGTACCTCCATCGCCGTCGGGATGACGTAGTCCATGTAGCTCGTCGTGTGGGGCTGGCCTTCGTCGTCGTAGACCATCTCTTCGTACAGGGCGTTCCCGATTCCCTGCGCCACGCCGCCGCGCACCTGCCCGTCCACGACTGTCGGATTGATCACCTTGCCGCAATCGTGGACTACCGCGTAGCGCCTGAGCGCCACCTGGCCGGTCTCGACGTCGACCTCGACGATTCCAACGTGTACGCCGCTGGCATAGGTGTTCGCGGTCGGATGAAAGTAGCGCGTCGTCTCCAGGCCCGGCTC
>DASRDP010000018.1 GCA_035652535.1 Chloroflexota bacterium | reverse complement strand
AAACTCGTAGGCCGGAAAGAGCGGGGGCTTGCCCGGACCCAGGTACGCAAAGATCACTCCTGATCGCTCGATACACGGGTAGGCGGTCTGGCGGACTCGCTCGTGGAATCTGCTACCCGCGGGCTCTCCCGGCTGCTCCAGGCACCGGCCGGTGCGATCGTAGAGCCAACCGTGGTAGATGCAGCGCAGGCCACCGTCCTCGAGCCGGCCGTAGCTCAGGTCCGCACCACGGTGCGCACAATGGAGACCGAGAAGCCCCGGCGTTTCTTCCTCATCGCGGAAGAGCACGAGATCCTCGCCCAGCAGACGGATCGGGAGCGGCGCGCTGCCACGGGGCAGCTCTTCGCTCAAAGCGGCCGGCTGCCAGTAGCGGCGGAGCAACTCCCCCGCGGGTGTGCCTGGGCCGACGCGCGTGAGGCGTTCATTTTCTTTTTTTGTCAACATCGCCGGCTCCCGACGTTCTCATTATGATGAGCCTCGCATCAGCGACGTCGCGATTGTCTCGCAGCCAGGCCCGCCGTGCGCCGCGTCAGTCTCGATCCCACGAGACGGCATTGCGGCTGAACGTGCCGTACGCGTAGAGGGTCGGATTGTCACTGACCCCGCCGGCGATGTCGCCGGGGGTGAACGCCCGTATCCCCTTGCGAGCAAACAGATACGTCGCAATGAAATAGACGGGAAGAACCGGGAGATCATCCACGACGAAGTCGCTGATCGCCCGCATGGCCGCAAGCTGGTCCGCCGTGGCCACGCTGCCCCGTAAGCTCTGAACGAGCCGTCGACCTTCCGGGTTCTCATATCCGGTCCGGTTCCCAACCCAGTTGTTCTCGGCCGTCGCGGCCCTCTGGAACAGTAGGTTGAGGATGCCGCCGCCTGTGCCGTCGAAACCGGGGTACTGGGCGCGGGCCGCGGCGTCGCGCGTCTCGGAGGCGCTCCAGACATGCTCCTCCACGTCGATGCCGAGCTGTCGCCAATACGATGCGCTGGCCGCGACGTCGCGCTCGTTGCCCACGGTGGTGTAGATTGCCGTCTTGAACGCGCGGCCATCTCGTTCGAAGCGCAGCGTCCCGTCCGGACCGGTGGCCCAACCGGCCTCCGCAAGGAGCGCCCTCGATCTGGACGGATCAAATGAAAACCGCGCCAGCACGTCTCGCGCAGCCTCGTACAGCGGATCGCTCTTTGCCAGCAGAGAATTGGACGCTAGCTCGGGGCTACCGCCGTTGGCCCCTTCCGAAATTGCGACACGGTCCAGCGCCTGATAAAGGGCAGTGCGAACGCGACGATCCAGCAGCGCGGGCTCCCTCTGGTACTCGGGCCGGTACTGGGGATCATACCGGCGCCAGGCGCCCTCGATCACGTAGGCGTTCCCATCACCGCTCGCACTCCACATCCGCCTGAGCTGGGCCCCGGTCTCTCCCTGCAGCGCAAGATCGGGGATGACGTCGACCGTCCCCGCGACGATGTTGGAGAAGAGGACATTGGCGTCGCCAAACATCAAGACGTGAATGGTGCCGATCTTTGGACGACCGAGGTAGTAGTCCTCGTATGCCTGAAACGTCAGACTACTCCCGGAATCAAACTGCACCAGACGAAATGGCCCGGTGCTCACGTAGGCGGAGGTCCAATACGGCAGCGCAAGCAGCTCCTGAAGATTCTGATCGCGTGCAAACTTCTGGTAGGCCTCTCCCAGCACGTGTTCGGGGAGCGGCCAGAACATTTGTGGCCCCAGCACCGCTCCCTGGTAGAAGGGAGTCTTGTAGGTGATGACCAGAGTATGAGCGTCAAGGGCCTCCACCCCCGACATATAGGGGACTGCACCATTGAGTGGCGTGGGGATCCCGCCCGGCCCACCGATCTGATACGAAAAGACAAAGTCATCCGCGGTGAACGGCACGCCGTCTTGCCAGGTTACGTTTGGGCGGAGGCGGAACGCGACCCTCATGCTCCCGTCCGGGAGAATCGTGATCCCGCCGTTTTCCAGCGTAGGGACCTCGTCGGCCAGCCGACCCACAGGCGTGCGGCTGTCGGCGTCGGCCGTGACCAACCCATCGGTATGGAGCTCGGTCATCGCCATCCAACCACCCGTCGGCGTGCCGGTCGCCACCGCCAGGCTCATGGCCGGTACAGTCCCGGTAATGCCGACGGTCAGCGACTTTGTTGGCTCATGCGGCGACGCCGGGTCGGTTGCCGGTTCATTGGTCGTTGGCATTGGGCCTGCGCACGCGGCAGCGGCGAGCAGAAGTCCGAGCCAGCGAACCCACCGAAGGTCCATAGCCATCCCAAACCCGACTGATCGCCCCATGGTAGCACCTTGTGGAGCGGAGGCGTAGAACCGCAATCTTCTCTCCGCTTGATTTTTGCGCCTGCCTTGCGTACGCTCGTGCCCGCTGGGACGAGGAGGAGGACGTTGCCGAAGATGACAACGTCCGCGCACGTGTTCGCACGCATCGGCGCGGGATGGGCCGGCTCGTTTGTCATGACGCGCGCGTTCGCTCGCGCGCTCCCCGGTGAGCCGGCCGTCGCTATCGTCGCGGACGTGCTCAACCGGCTCGATCTCGTCGCCACTGGCGAGCTGGATCTCACGTGGGCGTTCCCGATGGCGCGGGTACGTTGGGCGTACGAGGGACACCGTCCCTGGCCGGACAGCCCGTGGAGCGGTGCGGGCTTGAGCAACATTCGTCTCGTCGCGCGGATTCCTCGGGCCGACCACGAATTCGTCGCCTTTGCTCCATGGTCGCCGGTCCAGACCCTTGCGGACGTCGCGCAGCACCCGCAGGTGCGCATCGCCCTCCGCACCGACCAGCTCTACGAGTACGAGAACGCCATCTTTCACCACTACGGCACCTCGCTCGCGGAGATCGAGCGGTCGGGCGGCCGCACCTGGCACATCGCGACCGGAGCTCACGATCTGGACCGGGAGATCGAGGACCGGAGCGTCGATGTGGTCATCGGCCATGCCGCCACAACGCCGCCCTGGAAGTCGGTGGCGGACGCCGGCTTCCGCTTCGCGCCGCTGGAGCCGACGCTCGTCGAAGCCCTAGAACGCGTCGGTTTCGAGCGCAAGGTTGTCCCGCCGGCCGCGCACCCGTGGATCGCGGAGCCATATCTCACGTTGGACCTGTCGGACCAACCGATCGTCACGCGGGCCGAGGTTCCCGACGACGTGATCTACGAGATCGCGAAGAGCATCGATCTAAACAAGCAGGCCATGGCCGAGGGCGGGCGGGGGCAAACTGAGGAGATCAGTCGACAGTGGGAGACGAGGCTCGTCCCACTGCACCGGGGCGCCGAGCGCTACTACCGCGAGGCGGGATATATCCCGTAACCGTCTTACTCGGGAGGACATGCAGGTGACGGACGTCCGGATCTCGCCAGCCACTGACCCCTTCGACGCCTACGACCGCCGAGACGTCCCCGAGCCGGATCACGAGCTGACGCGCGTAGGCCCCGGAACTCCGTGTGGTGAGTACTTCCGGCGGTTCTGGCAGCCGGTGCGTCTCTCCTCCGACCTGAAGGACCTGCCGGTCCGCGTCCGGGTTCTGGCCGAGGATCTCGTGCTCTTCCGCGACGGCCAGGGGCGCACCGGCCTTCTTCCGCTTCACTGCAGTCACCGGGGCACGTCGCTGGAGTTCGGCATGGTGGAGCGGGTGGGGATCCGCTGCTGCTACCACGGCTGGCTCTACGACGTTGCCGGCCGCGTCCTCGAGACGCCGGGCGAGCCGGTCGATAGCACGCTGCCCCAGCGTATCCACCACGGTGCTTATCCCACGGTCGAGTACAAGGGGCTGGTATTCGCCTATATGGGGCCGCCCGGCGAGCGACCCGACTTTCCGGTCTTCGACACGTTCGAGATGCCAGGCTATCAGCTCCGCCCGAACGGCAGCCGCTACGTCACCTCCTGCAACTGGCTGCAGCTCAAAGAGAACTGCATGGATCCGGTGCACGCCGTCTTCCTCCACGGCCTCGAAGACGGACGCGAGAGTCTGAACCCGTTCCGGCCGAGCGTGGATCCGCGGCAAACGGTCGAGAGCTTCTTCGCGGCGCAGGAGGGGCGGTACACGCGCGACTTCATCTCCCTGCGCGACCGCTACCGGGAGCGCGTTGTCGAGTGGCGTGAGAGTCCGGTGGGCATGATCTCTCTCCACACTGAGCGCATCGACGATCTCATATACGTGCGCGTCGGCGACTACATTCCGCCGGGGATGCACCAGTTTCCGCCCACCTGGTACAAGGTGGTGGGCGAAGACGACTTCCGCCCGCCGACGGGCGTCCAGTGGGCCGTCCCCATCGACGACACGCATACGATGACCTACGGTTTCACGTACGTGAAGGGAGAGCAGGAAACGGGCGGCGATCCGGAAGCGCGCCTCCACGTGCTGCGCACGTCGGATTCGGTCACGCGGACCTATGAGGAGCGCCAGCGAGCGCCCGGCGACTACGAGGCGCAGGAGAGCCAGCGGCCAATCGCCGTCCATCAAAAGGAGCATCTCGGCTCGACCGACGGAGGCGTAATCATGGCTCGCAAGCTTGTCCGCGAGGGCATCCACGCCGTCCAGCGCGGCGAGCGCCCGCGCTATCCGACAGCGGAAGAGGGCGGCCTGGTTCCCACCTATGCGCAGATCACCGTCCGCCGCGCCCCCCGCGCCGCGACGCGGGAGGAGGATCGCGAATTGCTCCGCGAGGTCGGCCGCCAGGTCGCAGGCCGTCGCCGCCTCACGGCGATGGGGGCCATCTAGCCGGCCAGGACGCGGGCAGCAAGGCCTTCGCCGCGACTCCGTCCTGTGCCGCGCAGTCCGGCGCAGACAGTTCGTCGCCCCGGGCGCCGCGTTTGACCAGTCTGCACCGGTGTGCTACGGTCGCGCGCACACCGAATCGGCGCCGGAGGCACGATGCAAGCGACTCCGTCCGCGACCGGCTATCGGCCGCCAGACATCAATGCCCGCATGCGGTTCCCCTACTACCGCTGGATGCACGCGGAGGGGATCCCTATTCACTTCGAAATCGCGGGGATATCCGATGTCACGGCCGTACCCCGCGCACCGTGGGCCCGCACCGGCCGGGGATCTGGCGCGTTCCTCGAGCTCACGGGCACCTACCAGGCCGAGCGCGGGATGTTCGTCTGCGAGATCCCACCTGGCGAGGCGCTCGACGTGCAGCACCACCTCTACGAGCAATTCACGCTCATCCTCCAGGGAACGGGCGCCACGGAGGTGTGGCAGACGAACGGTCCCAAGCGCACCTTCGAGTGGGGCAAGGGAAGCCTCTTCGCGCCTCCGAAGAACACCTACTACCGCATGTACAACCTCGGCCGGGAGCCGGTGCTCTACCTCGGCGTGACGACGGCGCCCAAAGTCATGAACGGCATGTTCGCCGGGTGGGCCGTTGACCGCCAGGCGGAGTCCTCTCGCGCAACCAGCCCCTTCGAGTTCGTGTTCACGTGCGACTACGACTTCGCCGGTGTCTACGACGCCAGTGAGGACTACTTCAAGCGCACCGAGAACCGCGTGACCCAAGGCCGCTACAACCTGAGCGTCTGGTACACGAACTTCATCCCCAACGTGTTCGACGAGACGGTCGAGGACATGGAGCAGAAGGTCGCCGGGGGCCAGCTCACAGGCTATCGGATGGCCGGTGGCTTTCCCGCGGGCCATATCTCCGAGTGGCCCGTTGGGCGCTACCACAAGGCTCACTACCACGGACCGGGCGCCCTGCTCGTCGGGCTCAAGGGCAAAGGGTACGTTAACCTTTGGCCCCACACGCTCGGCATCCACCCGTGGCAGGACGGCCACGCGGATGAGGTGGTCATGGTCGAGTGGGGTCCGAACAGCATCTACGCGCCACCGGACGGCTGGTACCACCAGCACATGAGCTCGGGTCGCGTGCCTGCCCGCCACGTCGCCGTGTATGGCGCTGGCGGGAGCCCGATGACCACGCGTCTTCAGGGCGAGGGCGAGGACGAGACCAGCGTTCGCTTCACACCGGTCCGCGAGGGTGGTCCACTCATCGACTATGAGGACGAGGACCCCGAGGTCCGACGCTACTTCATCGAAGTGAATCGCAAAGAGGGGGTCGAGTGCACGATGCCCCCGGTGACGTATCGCACCGACCCGGTGGAGCTGCCCGCTTGACTCCGTGCGCCTTCAGCAGGCTGGGCATCGTTCAAACGTCGTCCCACAGGTCGATGTTCCAACCGGGCTTCCCGGCGGTCACTCCCTGGAGGCGGTTTGCGATGAGAACCGGCCTGGCGTTGTCGAGCGGAACGATCACGACCCAGCCACCCGGGGCGAGCTCCGTCCGGCCGCCACTCCACCGGCGAAATCTCACGCTCGACAACATGACGGCAAAGCCGAGCACAGAACCCGAGAGATCGGCCCCAGCCGCCCCCCGGCGGCCCTTAGCTCCGTGCAAGCGCTGCCGGAGTCTTCAGCCCATAGAACACTTGCGCACTGCCGTGGAGAAGCTGTTCCTTCGCATCGCGACTCAGCCCGGGATGGCTCCAGATCTTTTCCAGACCCTCGGGAAACTCGCTGTCCCAGTGCGGGATGTCCGTCGCGTACATGAAGTGGTCGGCGCCCAGATAATCCACAGCCTGCGGTAGCGTGGTTTCCGCCTCCTCGAGGCTCGCATAGACGCGCGATTCGCGAACGATCTCGCTCGGCTTCTTCTTTAGTAGCGGCGCCTCGAACTCGCCGCGCAGCTCCCAGTGCTCGTCCATGCGATCCAGCCAGTACGGCAGCCAGGTGGCGCCGATCTCCAAGAACGACAGCCTCAACCGTGGGAACCGCACGGGAACTCCCTGGAAGATCATGCTCGTGAACTGGAGCAGCACCCCCGCCGGAAATGTAAACGTGTGGACTTCGTTGAAGGTCCGCAGGCCGCCAGCGCCCATCTCCTGCGAGTGGGACGGGCTGCCGTGGACGCAGAGCGGCACGTCCAGCCGCTGCGCCTCCTCGTAGATCGGGTCGTAGAACCGATCGCCGAGAGGTAGGGGCAAGCCCGTCGCGATCAGCTCGAAGCTCACCAGCCCCAACTCTGTGGTTGCCCGTCGCAGCTCGCGTGCTGCTTCTACCGGGTCCTGCAGGGGCAAGACGCCGACCACGTGCACGCGATCGGACAGGGCGTTGTAGTCCTTCCCGAGGTGCGTGTTAATCGCCCGGCATACCGCCACGGCGAAGTCGATCTCGCGTAGGTTGGCCGCGCTCGCGGAGCCGGTCGGGAAGAGGACAGCCTCTTCGATCCCGTGCTCGTCCATGATCTTGAGCCACAATTCCACTTGCTGGGCGGGTAGTAGGTCTCGCGTGTATCCAGGATATCGGCTGATCTTTCCAAAGATGTCGCGGTCCCACGGCTGATCGCCGGGCGTGAGCCCACTGGGCCGTCGGTCCCATGGGGACTCGAGGTACTTCCGAATGTCTTCCGCCCGCTCCTGAATGTGCCCGTCGGCGTCGATGATCGGAGGACGATCGACCATGGCAGTGCACCCCCTTTTCAGTTTGGTCCGCGATATGCCCCAGGGTATCTTCAACGCCAGAAGGGTTCAACGTGCAGCGGGCACAGTCCGTCAATGGGCACTGGGAACCATCTCGCATCTGGGCAGTTGCCGCTCCCAATGCGAAGCCCCGGGCATTTTGCCGCATGAGGCGCCAGAAAGAGCGGCATGTCCATGGGAGGATGCAGCGGACGCCCCGGTCTCGGGTAGAGGTGTCCGATCGCGAAGACTTCGCGCGGGCGCAGACGTGCATGGCCTGGACCGGGTGGCCCGGCCCTCTCTTCCCTTTACAGCTTGCGAACGACCGGGAGAACTTCCTTGGCAAACAGCTCCATGCCGTCGCCTACGTCTTTCAGGGGCATGTTCCCCATCTCCGGCCGAATCACCAGCACTCCCGCGTTGGTCTGCTTCTTCTGCTCGGTGATTTGCTGGATCAGCGAGTCAGGATCTCCGAGCAGGAAATGCCCGCTCTTGATCTGCTTCATGCCCCAGCCCACTCCGCGGTCGGGCCGTCCCCCATCTTTCTTCCAGCTATAGGTCTTCATCTCATAGCGCCCACGATCGAGCTCGCGGAGGTCCGGATGCTGCAGCTCTCGCGGATAGGGGGAGGCTGAAGTTGAGTCTGCGCCCCAGGCATTCTCGCGTTCCTGGGCGGCGATCTCCTCGAACTTCTCTTCGTACGCGGCCCTGGTGGGACTGACCAGAATCTCACGGAAGATGCCCCGGTTCGCGGGCGAGGGTGTCCAGCCGCACTCCGCTTGGGCGTAGCTTTGATAGGTGTTGAGGATCTGCTCACACTGAGCGGTCGGGCCGGCCGCGATAAAGCTGATCTTGTGCTGG
The DNA here is from genome assembly GCA_035652535.1 of Chloroflexota bacterium. NCBI lineage: Bacteria > Bacillati > Chloroflexota > Chloroflexota bacterium. The sequence goes on along the minus strand of DASRDP010000018.1, from coordinate 15,681 downwards.
GCAGCCCAGTGGATGCTCTGGTCCGACGTGGCGGTCGTCCAGATGGGCGGGTGCGGCTGCTGATATGGCCTCGGGAGGATGGATACACACTTGTAATTGAAGTACTCGCCGTGCCACTCGAAGGGGTTGGGGTCCGTCCATGCCCGAACGATCAGGTCGTGGGCCTCGTGGTAGCGGCCCGCCTCCTCTTCTGGCTTGAGGCCGTAGGCGTAGAGGCTCTGCGCGTGAGAGCTGATGTACCCCACCACCAGTCGACCGTTGGAAAGGTTATCGAGGATTGCCAGGTCCTCGGCCACCCGGATCGGCGTGGGATAGAGGGCCAGCGCGATGCCCATGGTGACGAGCTTGATTCGATGGGTCACCTGCGTAGCGGCGGAGAGCAAGATCATGGGCGAGGGGGTCAGGCCCCCGTTCGGTCCGTAATGGTGCTCAGTGAAAATGATGCCGTCGAATCCCACGTCTTCCATGCGCTGAATGAACGGCATGCGCTGGCCGTACAGCTGATGGCCGAGCTCGCGATCCCACATCCAGCCGGGCACCGGGAACGGCATGGGCCCATCCACGTGGGGGTGGTAGGCCATGCTCTGGCGAATCCAAACTTCCATGAGCCCTCCGATCGTGCGTTGGCGCCGGGCGCGGCCACGCCGCGGACCCCTCCGGTTGAGGTCCGCGTACTCATTCTCGTGCGAACCAGCCGGGCGGCTATTATAAGTCCCGCCGGCGAACGACCGTGCCTTGCGCAAGCCACTGTCCTCACCACGGCCAAAGCTGCCCGGTGGTCTTTAGCTTCTCCACGAACGAGGTCGCCGCGCACCGCATTTGCGTTCGAGCTCGCCCAAACTGGCGATATACTCGACCTCAGCGAGCTCCAGCGGGAGGTGTGCGCCATGCGCGGGCACATCTGGTGGGTCATCAGTTTGATCGCGACCATGCTCCTGGGGTGCGGCCAAGCAGCCGGGACGACGGCAGCGCGGCAGAGCGCGGCGGCCCCGGCGACGACTCCCACACGAGCTATGGTCATGGCCGTTCGCTACGAGGTCGTCGGCCTCGCCGCCAAGCGGCTCGAAGCTGCCGCCTGGGAATGGACCAAGCGACCATTCAACGCATCGCTTGCGCTCATAGACGGAAACGGAGCCAGCCAGCCCTATCTGGCCGAGTCGCTTCCCCAGCTCGACACCGACTCCTGGAAGGTGAGCCCGGACGGCAGGATGGAAACGACGTACCGCCTGAGGCCCAACCTCACCTGGCACGACGGCGCACCCCTCACCGCCGACGATTTCGTCTTCGCCGCCGAGGTGTACCAGGCGAAAGGCCTCGGCGCATTCACCTCCAGCCCGCAAGACAAGGTCGATGCCGTTGTCGCAGCCGACCCGCGGACGCTCGTGATCCGGTGGAAAGATCTGTATGGAGAGGCCGGGGCCCTGACCGAGACGATGTTGGACCCGCTCCCGAAGCACATCCTGGAGTCGTCCCTCGCCTCCTACCAGCAGGACCCATCGACCGCCGACGCGTTTCTCAGCAGCCCGTTCTGGACCACCCAGTATGTGGGGCTCGGTCCGTACAGGCTGGCGGACTGGCAGCAGGGCGTCCAGTTCGAGGGCGCGGCCTTCGATGGGCACGCCCTTGGGCGGCCAAAGATCGATCGAATCGTGATCCGCATCATTCAGGACGAGAACACGGTGGTCTCCAGCGTGGTCGCGGGCAACGTGGACATCGCCGGCGATCGGGCAATCCGCCCCGAGCACGCGCAAGAGATCCAGCGCCAGCTCGGACCGAACGCCGTAGGCCTGATCTATCCCGCCGGCCGCCACTACCTCGGCATTCAGTTCCGCCCCGAGCTGCAGAAGACCCCGGGCTTGCTCGACCTGCGGGTGCGGCGGGCGTTAGCCCACGCGATGGATCGAGACGCAATAAACCAGGCCATGTATGACGGTCAGGGCGCCATGGGTGACCAGTGGGTGCCACCCGGCCTGCCCTACTCGGATGACGTGGAGCGCAGCGTTACCCACTATCCGTTCGACCCACGACAGTCTCAGGCGCTCATGCAAGAAGCTGGCTTCACCAGGGATGCCTCGGGCTTCTTCGCCAGCGCAACCGGTGAGCGCTTTCGCCCTCAGCTTATGGTGGATGGGTCCAATCTCTTCGAGCGGGAGATGAGCACGATCCAGGACATCTGGGCAAAGATCGGCATCGACGTCGAGCCGAAGCTGCTTCCGGCCGCCGAGTCGCGCATTCTCGCCGCCCGCACGACCTTCCCGGGTATCTACGGCATTTCCACCGGGATTCGGGAGAACCAGCTCGACATCTTCAGCAGCGCGGACATCGCCACCGAGGCGCGCGGCTGGGCCGGGAACAACCGGGTCGGTTGGTCAAACCCGGATTACGACCAAGCGTGGAATGCGTTCAACTCGCTCCTCGACCGCGGCCAGCGGAATGAGCAGATCGTCAAGATGATGAAAGTCGCGACCGACCAGCTCCCTGCCATCATGGTGCACTTCAACCCGGGCGCCATCGCCTTCCGCGGCGCGCTTCACGGCCCAGAGGCCCCGGGCGCCGAGACGTGGCCAAACTGGAACATCCAGGACTGGACGCTGAGCTAGCGGGTCACTTCTCGCAGCCCGAAGACCCTGGGATGGAGGGATGACCACGAAGCTGATGAACCTTGAGTCGGGCGAGGTCAGCCGCTTTACCTACTCCGACGAGGGGGGCCTGATCTTTGCCTGCTGGGACGCGAGCGCTGGGTCGCTCGATGAATACCTGGGGGACTTCCGCTACTACCTGGACACGGGGCGGCAGTGTCGTGGCCATTCCGGCGCCGCACCAGGTCGACATGGTTCGCCTGAGTCTAGCTGACCAGTTTGCCCGTTCAGGGCGATGGGAGCCCGCCTATCCGCGCGACCGGCAGTGAGGATCCGGCAATGTCATCCGCCGCCGACGAGGCGGTTTGCACTGTCAATCCTCGGGCGCCCCGCGGGCTGTTGGCGCACGTCTACGAACTCGAAACGTGAGGAGCGACGCGGCATGCTGAACAAAGAGGAGAACGACAAGCTCTGCTTGGTCGAGGGCGATGCACCCATGGGGCAGTACGTGCGTCGGTACTGGCTGCCCTTCCTTCTGTCGAGCGACCTGCCCGAACCGGACTGCGAGCCCGTGCGCGTCCGCCTGCTCGGCGAGCAGCTAGTCGCCTTCCGCGACACGAGCGGGGCCCCCGGGCTCATCGAGCCTCACTGTCCCCATCGACGGGCTGATCTGTTCTATGGTCGCAACGAAGAGGGCGGCATCCGGTGCATTTACCACGGCTGGAAGTTCAGCGTGAACGGGACGTGCCTCGAAACGCCGACCGAGCCCAAGGACAGCAACTTCAAGCTCACGGTGCGGCTCCACTCGTATCCGGTGCGCGAGGCAGCCGGAATCCTCTGGACGTACATGGGCCCGTCAGAGCTCGAGCCCGAGCTGCCCGACTTCGAGTTCATGCACGTGCCCGAACGATTCCTGTTCGCCTCGTGGAGCACACAGGCCTGCAATTTCACCCAGGCGATCGAGGGCGGCATCGACACCATGCACAGCGTATTTCTGCACAGCACGCTCGACTCTCACCGACGGCTCGACGACTGGAAACGGAACAGCACGCTCGATGATGGCGCGGGAAGCATCGCCCAGGGGCGCTACCGGAATCGAGACAACCCAGCGCAGCTTCACGCCACGGATACCGACTTCGGCGTGATCGTGGGCGGCCAGTACCCGGGTGATCAGGGGGAGGATTACTGGCGCTACAACCTCTTCCTCTTGCCCTTCTACACGATGCCGCCCGGGCGGGCTAACGCGAAGCTCTGCCACGCCTTCGTGCCGATCGATGACGTGACAACCGCGCGCTGGAGTTTTAGCTGGAACCTCGACCGACCCCACAGCACTCGGGACCTCGCCAATATGCGCAACGGCAGCGGCGTTCACGTTCAGCTCGTGTCCGGCACCCATACACCTGTGCGGGTGCGCGCCAACGATTACCTGATTGACCGCGAGGAGCAGCGCACCCTCACCTTCACCGGGATCAAGGGGACCGGCGAGCAGGACTTCGCCGTCCAGGAGGGAATGGGGGCGATTGTGGATCGCAGCCGCGAGCGGCTCGGCGTGAGCGATGGCGGGATCGTGCGCATGCGTCAACGGCTCCTGAAGGAAGTCGACGACCTTCTGGAGGGCGCGGAGCCATACGCGCCGACCCATCCGGGCGTGTACCGCGTTCACGCGGGCGACGCGCTCTTGCCCGGGCAGACGATCAATTGGGCTGACGAGCCGCGAGCCAAAGCGGCGATGGCTGCCAAGTGGTAGCCCACCACGCCTGAGGGGGACCGAGCACCATGCTGGCTGACATCGATACCAGGAGCGTCGAGAAGCGCAACGTCACGCTGAGCAATGGGGGCGATGCCTTTCTGGCCCGCCCACCCACTTCGGGAAGCCACCCGGTCATCATTCTCATGCACGAGCGTTACGGCCTGGTCCAACATACGATGGATCTGGCGGTCCGATTCGCCACCGAAGGGCACGTGGCCCTGGCTCCCAATCTGTACTTCCGGCTCCCCAATCAGGAGGAGCTGAAGCGCGGTGAGGGGATGGCGTCACTGGATGACAAAGGGGTGATCGAAGATATCGGCGCCTGCATCGACTACGTCAAGGGCGTAGGTGGAGCGGACATCGGCCACCTGGCCCTGATGGGTGTGTGCGCGACGGGCCGCCACCCCCTGGTGGTTGCCGCCGCCCGCCCAGAGGTCACAGCGTGCGTCGTGTTCTACGGCGCCGCCTACGCGCGCGAGTGGATTCCCGCAGACACGCTCAGCGACTACATCAAGGCGTCGCGGGCCCCCATCCTTGGGGTATTCGGCGAGCTAGATAACCTGATCGCCATTCGCGACGTGCGTAGGCTGCGCGACGCCATCGAGGATGCGAACCGGTCGTACCGAATCCGCCTCTTCCCCGACGCGCCCCACGGCTACCTGAACGATACGATGCCGGGCCGCTACCGTCGCCCGCAAGCCGAGGAGGCTTGGCGCCTGCTCATCGACTTTCTCGACCGCGTCCACAGCGGCGGATATCCCGCCGACCGGGTCCAGTGGTCGTTCGAAGCCGATAGCTCGGTCAACTACGACTTCACCAAGAACGTCCGCCTGGAATAGTCGCGTCGTCACAGGAGGAGATCCGATGGCCAAGCAAGGCTTCAAGGTCATGGACAGCGACATGCACATCATGGAGGCTTGAGCGTCCTAACGCTTCCGAACATCGAGCCCCGCCTCGCGGCTGCCATCGCCCGCGCCTACAACAAGTGGTTGTTCGATTTCTGCCAGTTGGACAGGACGCGGCTCATCGGCGCCGGCATGCTGTCCGTGCACGACATCAAGGACGCGATAGATGAGGCCCGCCGCGCGAAGGAAGAGCTGGGCTTCCGAGCCGTCTTCCTGCGCTCCAACATCGTGAACGGCAAGAACTGGTACGACCCCGAGTACGACCCGCTCTGGGACGCGCTGGAACAGCTTGACCTACCGCTCGGTTTCCACGAAGCCACCGGCTCACGATCGCGCCAGACGGCCGACTGGTTCGACCCGAACTTCGCGATCAGGATCATCTACTCCCAGCCATTCGAGCAAATGTTGGGCCTCGGCGCCTTCATCTGCGGTGGCGTCCTTGCGCGTCATCCGAAGCTCAAAGTGGCGATTCTGGAGGCCAACTGCTCCTGGGTGCCGTGGCTGCTCTGGCGCATGGACGAGAGCTACGAGCGGCAGGGCGACGTGTTCATGCGAGATTTGACCATGGCGCCCAGCGAGTACTTCAAGCGGCAATGTGTCGTATCCGTCGAGCCCGACGAGGTGACCGCCCTCCCCTTGATGGAGGATCTGGGGAGCCATCTGGTCTTTTCGACGGACTACCCGCACATCGATTCCCGCTATCCCGAAGCGGTCGATGCCTTCTTGCGACTACCGATATCCGACGATCCCAAACGTCGGATCTTATGGGACAACTGCGCTCGATTCTATTCGGTAGACGTCGAGCCAGAGAGCACCTCTGCTGGCAGCAGCGAGCGGTCCGCCCGATAAGGCGCGTCGTGTCGCTCGGCCCAAGCCTCGCGTCAAACGGGGGGCCCTCCGGGCTATTCGGCTCCGTCTACCCCGTTTCCGCCGGAGTTGGAGGGACCGACAGGCCATAGAGGCGCGCAGGATTGTCCCAGAGGATTTTCCGCTTAGCCTCGGCGGAGATGTTCGGGTTGGAGTGCTCGTCCATGCGCTCCAGCCAGAAGGGCACCCAGCCCGAGCCGGACTCCAGATGCGCGACCTTGAGCGCGGGGAAGCGATCGAGAACGCCGTCTGCCGAGAGGTTCAGGCAGGCGAGCATCTGCTCGAGGGGGTGGCAGGCCACGTGGCGGCCGAAGGCGCTGTAGCGGTCCGAGCCCGCCTGCGGCAGCACGGTCCTGGCGCCCTCGTGGATGCAGATCGTCCCGCCCAGGTCGGCGGCGACTTCCTCGTGAAAATCGTCATCCCCGGAGGTTCGGTCCAGGTCGGCGCCATCCTCGCCCAGGCCTTCGTGAGGGCGGGCACGCTTCTCGGTCTCGTGCGCCACGGGTTTGGCGGACCGGCGGGAATCGGGGGCCAGTATGTCTCACGGACGAACGCGTGGCCATCTCGTCAAGGCGCTCCGCCCATACCGGTTGACGGCTACGATCCCGCGACGGCGCACCCGCAGGCGACCTGAAGCTGCTACGCCGCCGGCACCGACGTGAGGACAGCCAGAAGCAGAACCGCGCGCTCCTCCCGGCCGGCAGCGAGGGTGTATGCGGTGCCTGGTGGGACAACGAAGAGATCGCCCGCTTCGTGGATCTCGCTGCCCGCCTCCGATTCGACTGCGACCGATCCTTCGCGAACGAATGCCGCGACGGCCACGTCGCCGGTCTCCTCGGGCAGCGCATCGCCTGGGACCACTTGGATCCGCCACAGCTCGCATCGGTACGGCCCGGACGCCTGGGCAAGACCGGCCAGCGGCTCGGTCTGCAGCCGTTCCGCACGGGTGACGCCCAGGTCGAGCGGCGGAGCGCAGGTCAGGGCAAAGATGATCGTCTCCGTGGTGGAATCTCCCACGGTGATGTGGGCGTGGCTCACCGCAGGAGGCAGGTAGAACGCGCCACCGGCGCCCTCCGAGAAGACGTGCCCATCTTCAAACTCGACCGTCTGAGTACCGGCCGACTGATAAATGAGGTTCAGCCCGTGTTGATGGTAGCCCGCCTCGGGCGCGCGGCCGCCGACCTCACCGGTGTTGACATTGACCGTCCAGCACGCGGCTCCCGGGGGAAGCTGGTCGACCTGCTGTGCGACCAGCAAGCTCTGGGAAGAGACTGCCTGGGCCGTGGCGCCCAGCGGACTCAGACCGGCGAGCAGTGCGACCAACAGCAACGGTAGAACGTGCCGCGGTCGTGGCGAAATGACCAACCGGTCTCGCAAAATCGCGGTCTCCTGAAATCCTGGCCGCGCGATCTTATGCAGCAGGTTGCGCCTAACACGGCTGTGCGCGTTGATCATGACAACTCCTCTCGAGATCTGCGGCAGCAATGGAGTCCTCTGACGCCGGGCACTCTTTGCCGAGTCGAGTGGAGCTGCCGCATCCGCTCGCGCCGCCGCCTATTATCGCCGCTCGCGGAGGGCCCGAGGATCTGTCGGAGAACGACTTTGCCGACGATAGTCCCGAGAATGTCGTCTCCCGTCCGTACTGGACGCGAGATTACGTCGGACTGGGCCCGTTCCGTCTCACCGCCTGGGAGCCCGGGTCCACCATCGAAGGGAGTGCCTTCGATGGGCACGCGCCCGGCCGTCCCACGATCGACGGCATCGAACCGCGAATCACCACCGATCGGAACGTGGTACGCGCGAACCTGGTGCGCGGCGAGATGCAGCACGCCAGCGGCTCGATCGGGTGACCGGGGCTAAGGCTCCAGTCACCCCGGGATGTTCGCGCGTGGCAGCTCCGGTAGCGAGTCTGTGCGACGAGTGCTACACTGGGCAATCGCCAGCCGCGGCCTCTCGATTCCCCAGCGTGATCCCGGGGCGCCCAAGCCGACCATCCCCTTCGCGATCCATTTCGCCTTCGCCGTCGATCCCAAACAGGCAGACGAGTGCATCGAACACATTCGTTCGTTGGGCATCGAGGTCGACGGCCCGAACGGGCACGGCAACGAAGGGCAAAACGTGTCCTGGTCCTTCGAAGATCCAGACGGCCATCGGCTGGAGATCGAGGCGCACTACCCGACGGTCGAGGAGGCTGTAGCTGTCTTGGAGCGCGACCATGCGAAGCGCCGCCCAGACCTCAATCTGTACCAGGGCACCGACTCGCTGAATGAGCTGAAGGAACAGCTGGCCAAGAAGAGCGGCGCCGCAGGCTAACCGCGGCGCCCCCTCCACGGCTCTCCGGCGCGCACCGGGGACGGGGCACGTGTGCTGGCGGTGGATGCGCCCGAAGAAGGTGCTCCTGGACGGCTCACCCGGCTGCTCAATGCAACGCATCCGTCGGATCTCGCCGGAAACCGAAACGTCGAACTCCTGGTCCATGAGGCTGCAAATCATGGGCTCGGCGAGATCGGGGGCGGCGGGAATGTCGGCGGCGCCGCGCTCTCGCCCGCGCGCGAGGCCTCCTGCCAGGCCATGTTGTCCCACTGGCCGCTTCCGGGCATCGTGCTGGCGCCGCTTCCATTCGGGCGCTTCTTGACCTCGATGGAGGCACCTCGATGGATACAGAAGGTCAGCATCTGGTCGAGCCCGAACTGCTCGTTCTGGTCGTCGCCGACCACAATCAGCGCATCCGGCCTGACCTCCCGCAAGACATCGCGGAGCATGGCCGGGGCCCGCCGGGCGGCGTCGTATCGCGCCTGCATCCGCGCGTCGGTGCACTCGCCGGCGTTACGCGGCTTCGCTTCCTTTTAATAACACGTTGGAGTCCATGCGCTTGTCGTGCATGTCCTCTGCCCGGAGCACATGCCACTGACTGGCCGGCATGGTGACCGGCGGTCCATGCGACGCTGCGAGCCCAAGAACGACCTCCGCCATGTTCCCTTCTTCTCTCACGCGCGCGCTGCGACGGGATCCGCGATAGCGCGCGACCGGGTCGATCCCATCCGCGCCCTTCCGAGCGGGATTCGGACCCCATCATGGTGGAGATTTCGGCCGCGATCGAGCCGCCGTGCAGTTGATGGGGGTAATCGGCGTCGTGCCATGGTCTCATCTCCGTCATCTGCGTTGAGGGCGCGCGTTCTTGCCGAGTTCTCGCGCGGCTGTACGACCCGAAGGTCCCCAGCCCCGTTTTGCCGCCTTTCTCTGGTGGGCAATGAAGGAATGCTCGTCGCGACAGTCAGCCCTCGAACTCAGCGGATGGTGAGGCTGGCAACCATTTCGAGAGGGCGGCCGCTGTAGCCGGTGCCATTCACCTGAAGCTGATACGCGTCAGGCGGAAGGTGGGCAGCCGCATCGCCACCGATGACGACTGCGCACTCGGCTGTGGCGACGACCGGGACGGTCAGGACCTGTCGCGAGGTCCGCCCGGAGATCGTGAGCATCGCCGGCGAGCCGGGCGCGAACCCCGTGATGACGATAACCGTTGCTTCGCCCGGGCGGATCGCGGGCGGCGCGACGACGAACTGCGCCTGCGTACACGCGGCAGGTGGAGCGATGCTTTGGGGTGTCCCGCCCGCCGGCACGGGTGTCACTGTGCGCGCGGCCGGCCCCTGCGGTGTAGGGGACGGGTTGGCAGAGGCGACTGCCAGCAGCGCCGCGATCCTGCTGGCATTCCAGGCTGCCAGGGCGTCCTGCACGGCCTGGCTGGCGGCTCCATAGCATGCATCCGACGGATCCGGCAGCGGCGGCTGGGGGGTCGATGGATCGGTCAGGAAGCTCACCCAGCCAAGGAGCCAGAGCTGATAGGTCGGGGTGCAGTCATCGTCCTGTGCCCGCGCAGCCGGCCCCACCGCGAACGCAAGGGCGGCCGCCAGGCTCAACACCACAACGACTGAGGCGCGCCTGAGCCCGCGTTTCCGGTGGTTAAAGCGGCGAACCGCAATGTCGTCGCCCAATGCCTTCGAATTCCCTTGCAGCGCAGTCCTAACACCATACAGCAGGCGTGCGCAGAACGTTCGGAACCCCATGCGGCGCGGGCGCCGCCCGGTTTGGGCAACTTCCCGCCAGCCCCTCGGAGGACGGGCGGTGGAGCCGATCAATCGCTTGCGATACACTCGGCCGAAGATCTCAGCGTCCGCATCTGAGCACGAGGGTGACACACATGAGTCAGTGTAGTGGCGTTCGGGAGGTCGCGTATCTCGACTGCGCCGGTGGCGGGCAGGTCGTGGTCGACGGGAAGTACGCGTACATCGGTCACATCACGGGACCCGAGGGCACGACGATCGTCGATGTCGGCGATCCCACGCACCCGCGCAAGGTCTGGGAGTGCAGCGTGCCCGATGGCGTGCACTCGCACAAGGTGCGGGCCGCGAATGGCGTCATGCTCGTGAACTACGAAGGTGACCCGGCGACTGCGAAGCCGGGGTCGGGAGGGGTGAACGGCGGGCTCGGCATCTTCGACGTTTCGAATCCGACAAGCCCCAAGCACATTACGACCTGGAAGTGTGCCGGCAACGGGGTTCATCGGTTCACGTTCGATGGTCGCTACGCGTACCTCTCTCCCTGCATGGAGGGGTACACCACCAACATCGTCCTGATTCTCGATCTCGCCGATCCGTCGAAGCCCCAGGAAGTCGGGCGCTGGTGGATGCCAGGCCAGTGGACGGCCGGCGGTGAGGAGCGCTCTTGGACGGCCCGAGGCTCGAAAGAGCCGCGGTGCCATCATCCAATTCGGATGGGCAATCGCTTGTACGTGAGCTATTGGCATGGCGGCGGCTTCATCCTCGACATTTCCGATATGGCGAACCCGAAGATGATCTCATCGATCAACTGGAGCCCGCCCTTCCCGTGGCCCACGCACTCGATGGTGCCGGTCCCATTTGAGATCTACGGTCATCGATGGATGCTTGTCGCCGACGAAGACGTTCTTCCCAAGGACCTGGACCGCGAGCCGCAGATGCCGGCGGCGCTATGGATGGTCAACATCACCGACGAGACGCGCCCCACACCGGTGGACAGCTACCAGGTTGAAGGCGTCGATGGGCAGAAAAACCCGCTCATGACTGGCTGCCATCAGCCGGTCGAGACGATCCGCGGGAACGAAGTGCCGGTCGCCTGGTTCGCGAAAGGGCTGCGCATTGTGGACATCTCAAACCCACACCGGCTGCGCGAAGTGGCACATTACATACCGGATCCAGCGCCGGGCGCGAAGCGTGTGAGCAGCAATGATGTCTACGTCGATGATCGCGGCCTCATCTTCCTGATCGATCGCGTCCGCGGGCTGCACATCGTCGAGCGCATCTAACGTGAAACCACGAGAATGCGTGATGATCCCGGAATCGGGGCAGTCACGCCATATGGTCCGGTGAACGGGAGGGATGATGCAGGACTGCGAGGTCGGAGTCCTCGGCGTGGGCCGAATGGGCGGAGGCATCGCCGCGCGCTACCTGCGGGCCGGGCTTCCGACCGGCGTGTATGACGTCGACCCAGCGCGTATGCGCGAGATGGGTAGGATCGATGCCGAGCTTGCTGAATCCCCGGCGGACCTGGCCCGGCACTGCTCGTTGATCTCGGTCGTGGTCCGGGGCGACGACCTGGAAGCCGCGTGTTCTGGCCCCAACGGGCTCTTTCCTGGTCTTCAACCTGGAAGCGTACTTGCGCTGCATACCAGCACGCCCCCGGCCGCGATACGCCGCCTGGCCACGGAGATCGAAGCGCGGGGCGCTCGCGTCCTCGAGGCGGCGATGACCGGCGGGGTCGGGGGCGCCGCGACCGGGAACCTAACGCTCATGTGCGCCGGGGACCCGGGCCTGTTGGAGGAATGCTGGCCGCGCCTGCGTCACATTGCGAAGCGCCGCATGTTCCTGGGCCCGCTGGGCGCCGCCGGGATCTGCAAGGCCATCCAGGACGTGCTCTTTGGGATCTACCACCACACGACCAACGAGATGGTCCAGCTTGCCACCGCGGCGGGCGTGGACCCCGACCGACTGTTCGAAGTGATGATCGCGAAGGGGTCCGTGGCTGATCGCTGGACCGACTTGTGGGCGCGGGACGGCCGCGAGCTGGTCGGCGCCGAGACCGTGACCAATCCGCGGTCGGCCATCGGCGGCTTTGCCACCTGGCTCTGGGCTCTTGCCGATGAGCTGGGGGTGGATGTCACCACCAGTCGCGACACCGTCGCCCGATCCATGGCGGTCTTCCAGCAGCAGCTCCAAGGCTTGTCTGAGCAGGGAAGGGGATACACCGCGGCTGGTTGAGTGCCGGCCGGTCGGAGGCGGTCCACCGTGAGACCGAAGAAGATCCCATACCAGGACCGCTGGGATGCCGACGAGCGCCGCCTGGGCCGGCCGCGCGCCCACCACGGCGCCGCCCTGCGATATGCTGGCTTCTGGAGGTAAGCGATGATCAGGACAAACGGCCTGACCCCCATCCACCTCATGGTTGCCGAGCGATCACGTAGCCATCGGGGTCGGCGACGCATGCATAGGGATCATTCCCGCTCTGTTCGCCCGTTCGACTCACGAGCCACCCGCCGCAACGATCTCCGCGACGGCATCGTCGAGGGCTGTGTCTTCGGAGTGGTGGAACCCGAAATTGGCGACATTTCCGAAACCGGTGAAGGGATATGCGACGAAGCAGAGTGACGAGCGCCTGGCTCCTCGTGGTGTCCGTGGTCTTCACAGCCTGCGCGCCGGAGGCTTCGCCACCAGAGACTCGCGGCGCCGCTGACCGGTCAGAGGCTGCGGCGCCGCAGAAGACGTTGGTGATCTCGAACCGCGGCGAACCGCCGACCCTGGCTGCTCGCTCGCTGATCACTCAGGGAAGCTCCCTCGGGATTCCGCCCCGATTCTTCAACGCCACGCTGGACCTGTACGACGTCCGCGAGGTCAGCCACCCGCAGCTCGCCGAGGCGCTGCCCGCGTTGAATACAAACACGTGGCGCCTGTTCCCCGATGGGACGATGGAGACCCGCTATACGCTTCGGCCGAACCTCACTTGGCATGATGGCGCTCCGTTGGAGCCGGAGGATTTCGTCTTCGGCCTTTTGGTCTACCGGACACCCGAGCTTGGCTCCGCCACCACCCGCCCAATCCCGTTCATGGACCGGATCACCGTCGAAGATCCTAGAACGTTTGCGATCCACTGGAAGGCGCCGTACGTCGACGCCGGCGCCCTCTCCAATACCTTCCAGCCGCTACCCCGGCACATCCTCGAAGAGGACTTCAACCTGATGGATCCGGTCTCATTCACCGGGCATCCATTCTGGACATCGCAGTACGTTGGGCTCGGCCCATTCAAGCTCGACCGATGGGAGCCGGGCTCGTTCCTCGAAGGCTCCGCGTTCGACAACCATGCGCTCGGCCGACCCAAGATCGATCGGATGCGCATCCTGATCATCAACGATCCCCAGACCGCCATGGCAAACGTGCTGGCCGGCGACGTCCATTACGTGACGAACTTCACGTTTTCCGTGGACCAGGGACAGGTCCTCGAACAGACGTGGGCAGCCACCGGGATCGGTTCAGTCCTCTACTCGCCGACCCAGCGACGTCTCGGTCTGATCCAGATGCGGCCGGAGTATCAGCAGCCAAGGGCGCTTTCGGACGTGAGAGCCCGCTACGCGATTGCGCACGGCATGGACAATCAAACGCGGGTGGACGTGCTCGACGGCGGGAAGGGACAGGTGGCATACACCATGGCCTCTCCTGGCCTGAGCTACTATGCCGAACTCGAAAAGGCTGTGGTCAAACACCCCTTCAATCCGCGTCGCGCGGAGGAGCTTCTCGCGCAGATCGGGTGGAGCAAGGGATCGGACGGCTTTTTCGTGGACGCAACCGGCAATAGATTCACGCTCGAAGTCGCGTCTTCCGCTGGCGGAAAGAACGAGCAAGAGGCCACGATCTACGTCGATAGCCTGAGGAAGGTCGGGTTCGACGCCGTGCAGTACGTCACACCCGTTGCTCAGGTGAACGATAACGAGACACGGGTTCTTCGAAGCGGGCTCTCGCTGCGAGGGGCCGGCCAGGAATACCAGAATTACATCAGCAGCGCGATTCCCTCGGCCGACAACCGTTGGCGCGGAAACAATCGACCGGGGTGGTCGAACCCCGACTACGATCGGACCTTTGCGCGCCTGGAGAGCACGTTCGCGCCGGACGAGCGCGTCCAGTTGATGGCAGAGCTGGAGCGGCTGATCTCGCAGGATCGGGCCATCACGATGAATACCTGGGAATCGGTCGTCAACACGGTGTCCGCGGATCTTCAAGGCGTCGAGGTCCGCATGACGCCGGACGCGAGCGGTCCTGAGCCCTGGGTCTTCACCTGGGAGTGGCGAAGCTCGGCAGTCCCTGCTCGGAAGTCGCCCGCCTGATCATTCGCCATTGGACTCGCGCAATGGTGGGGGCGCCGAGGTCCGGAATCGTGTGCCAGAGGCGGCGGAGGCTCATGGACAGACGAATTCCGTGCTGAAGGATGGACTCCACCCGGGGATCCTCGTCCGACCCGCAACCGTCGAGGATCTACCGCGGCTAACTCAGCTGCTGTTCCAACTGTCGCAAATGGGCGAGCAACCCGAGACGGGTCCGCGGGAGGCAGCCGCGGTGGAGCCAGCCCTCCGTGCGGTCATGGCGGATGATCGGTCGAGCTGCATCGTGATCGAGGCCGCGGATCAGGTTCACGGGACACTCACCTTCTATATCCTGCCCAATTTGTCCTTTGGCGGCCAGCCCATCGCAATGATCGAAAACGTTGTCGTGGACGAAGAGAGTCGAGGGCGTGGATTCGGACGGCTTCTTATGGAGCATGCTGAACGCGAGATTCGGGAAGCAGGGTGTGTCGAGATCCTACTCGCCAGCAACAAGCGACGACTCGTCGCGCACCGATTCTACGAAGGCCTGGGGTACCAGGCCACCCACGAGGGGTTCACGAAGTTTCTTTAGCCTGTGAGATGCAGGGCCTGTACCCGGGGCAGCCCCCTCGCGAGTCGCGACCACTCGGCGTAAGCGCTCACCCGCCAGACTTCCCCGTTCTCCATCCCGACCACGACGCTCCCGGCCCGGCTTGGATCCACCGCGATCGCCGTGATGTTCGCTGCCGAGGGCGTGTGCGCGGCGTCGCCCAGGGACCGCCAGGAACGAGCGCAATCGGTGCTCTGGTACAGCACCGACTGCGCTCCACCCGGGTCGCTCTCGGTGGACTGGAAGTTGGGGCAAGCAGCCGCCGTCAGTGCGTACGGTGGCCGCGCATCGACACAAATGGGGCGAGTCCATCGCCGCTCCGCGTCGGGCCAGGCATACTGCCATGATTCCCCGCCGTCCTCCGACCGGTAGACTCCGGCCGGCTCCATCGGGTCGTTCGGTTCGAATCGCCCATAGCCTGTCGCTGCGTACAGGACGTCCGGTCGGACCGGATCGCGCACCAGCCCGTGGATGTCGGGATTGCGACCCGCGAGCGTGAACGTCCAGCTCTCCCCACCGTCGGACGTCTCCAGGATGCCGCCGACCTCGATTCCGACCCACAGGTGGTCGGGTTGCGCGGGATCCAG
>DASRDP010000017.1 GCA_035652535.1 Chloroflexota bacterium | reverse complement strand
CTCGCCGCCCGGCAGCCACTCGGTGCCCTGAATCGTCGAGTCGACCACGCGCCCGCCGAGGACCGGCAGCCATTCGCCCACACGATCCTGTGCCCAGCCGCCCCCGCCCACCACGATGAATCGGCTTCGCTCGGACGTGTGATTACGCAGCCAGCCCATCGCGGACCGATCCTCTCGGGTGAGGGCGGCCGTCGCCGCAGCGACGTCCGCGGGGACCGGAAGCCCCGATCGATACGCGAGGGCCGCCAGACCAAGGGCAGCCACGGTGAGCGGAGC
Source organism: Chloroflexota bacterium (assembly GCA_035652535.1). NCBI lineage: Bacteria > Bacillati > Chloroflexota > Chloroflexota bacterium. The sequence continues at coordinate 27,576 of DASRDP010000017.1, read as the reverse complement.
GCATATCGGCCGCGCCCAGAGCGCGAGCCTTCCCGCCGCAGTGCCCGCGTGCGCGCCCCAGTCCCCCCACGGGTGGATCAGCGCAGCGCTGGTCGCGCGACCCAGCGCGAGCGATAGTGGGCACGCGATGAGCCAGCGGCTCCGACTGTTGAGCAGCCAGATGGCCCCCACCCAGGCCAGTAGAGACAGCCGCTCGTCGCGCGTCGCGGCCAGAGCGGCGAAGAGCGCAAGGGCGAGGGCCGCGAAGACCTGGACGTCCCGAGCGCCGAGGCCCTGCGCGACCGACGAGCCCGTGGCCGCGGCCGCGACGAATGGGCCTGGCCCGTAGCGCGCCAGCACCGTGACCCACCACGGCGCCGCCAGGATCAGCGCTCCTCCCGCCGCCACGGCCCCCCGCACCGCGTTCCCCCACGTCCGCCCATATCCCAGGTACACGAGCACCGCGCTGTACGCCAGAAACCACGCCATCTCCAGGTGGCTCAACAGCGCCAGCCCCGAACACACCGCCAGCAGCGCCACGTCCCGTCTCCAGCCACGCGTCGCCAGCAGGTACGCCTCCCGCAGCGCCAGGAGCGCAAACAACAGCCCCAGCGACCGCGTCAGCCCTCCGCCCCCGATCAGCCACTCGTAGCTCCCCGGCAGCGCCATCAACACCCCCAGCGCCACCACCGCCCCCATCGCCGTCCGCAGCACCGCCCGCGCCAAGAGCGCAAACGCCCCCATGGCAAAGAGGTTCAGCGCCAGCGGCAGCCACCGCAGCACCGCAATCCCGCTCGTGTGCGTCAGATCCGCCAGGAGCGCCCCCAGCACGAACCCCAGCGGCGGATACGCGAAGGGGATCTCCAGCCCGTTGTACGTCACCGACCACGGCAGCCCGTAGCGGGCGCCCCGCACCGCCTCGATCATCACCGAGAAGAGCCCGCCGTCGTTCAGCGGGAAGTCGTTCGCCAGCACGGGCATCCCGCGCAGCGCCAGCCCCAGCCCGACGCCGCACAGGGCAACCGCCCCCACCACGGCGTGGGCGACCGCAACCCCACGCACGCGCGTGACCGATGCCACAGCCAGCATCCGGGCTCCTCCCGATCGACGGCGCTCGCCGCCTGCTACACTACTCGCCGAAGGATAGGCAATCGCCGTTCGGGGTCGCCAACATACGGAAACACGGCGGAGTGACGTCATGAGAGGAGACAGCGTGGGAGAGGTCCGAGCTTCAGTTCGACTCGTGAACGCGGTTGACCTGGACCTCGTACGCGGTGGGCTCATGACGGCTGAACAGGTGCGGTCGTACGACGCGAGTGCACTCGTCGACACTGGAGCGATTTCGCTGGTCATTCCTTCCTTTGTCGCGGAGAGACTCGGCTTGAATCGCACAGGCAATTGGGTGGCCGAGTTCGCGGACGGACGTCTTGCTGAAATCGACGTGGTGCTCGAGCTGATGGACCTCATGGTCGACTGCTACGGCCGACAGCTCGTGCCCAATCCCGCCCACCCCGACCAGCCAGTGATCAAGATCAAATGAAGCTGCGGAGGAGGAGGGTGGGGGTGAGCGAGTCAGCGTGACCATCGCGGAAAAGCAGACGACGGCGGCCTCTGACGCATCAGGTGCGACCGCGACCACCGACGCCGCCGAAGCGGGCGCTGCCTGGCACCGGTGGATGGCGCCCGCCGTCGCGGTGCTGGTGGCGGGCATGGCGCTGTACCTCGGCATCACCGTTTGGTCCGGGCACGATCGGCTCCTCGCGACCCTGCGACGCTTCCCGGTCCAGCCATACGCCCCACTCGTCCTGGGACTCGTGCTCGTCGGCTGGTTCCTGCGAGCCCTGCGGTGGCACTACTATGCCCGCACCCTCCGCTGGCCCGTGCCCTTCGGGCCCAACGTGCTCGCCTTCTGCGCAAGCTTCGCCTTTACCGCCACGCCAGGCAAGGCGGGCGAGGTCGTGAAGGCGGCGCTGCTGCGCGCGCGCTACGGGGTCTCCATGGCGGACACGGCGGGGGTGCTGCTCGTGGAGCGCCTCGGCGACGTGATGGCGGTGCTGCTCCTGGGAATCGGCGGGCTGGCGCTGCTGCCCAATGGGCTCGGGCTCTTCGTCTTCGTCCTGATCGCGATGGGCTGCGCGATCGCGTTCCTCACCACCGAGCGCCTGTATGGACCAACCCTCCGCCGGCTCGGAACGTATCCACGCTTCGAACGGATCGCGGCCAAGCTCTTGCAGCTCGTCGTGACCGGCCGCGCGCTCCTTCGACCCCGACCCCTCGCCGTGGGTCTCGCGATCGCCGTCGTCGCCTGGGGATGCGAGGCGCTCGCCTTTGCGCTCATCCTCGCGGGGCTGGGCGCGAGCGTTTCCACGATCGCCGCGTTCTCGGTCTACGCCATTGCGACGCTGGTTGGCGCCGTGACGATGCTTCCTGGCGGCATTGGCGGGGTCGAGGCGGCCATGCTCCTTCTCCTGGCCGTGCTGCGGGTGGAAACGGGCGCCGCGGTCGCGTCGGTGCTGCTGATCCGGCTCAGCACGCTGTACTTCGTCAGCGTGCTCGGCGTGGGATTTATGGCGGCGTGGTGGCTGCGAACCTCACGTCACGGCGGGCAGCGAACCCGAAACACCGAAGCCTTCCCCGACTGAAACACCGTGTCCAACGCGGGGGACCGCCGGAGCTCGAGCTCAGTGGGAAAGTGCCTCCCCTGAAAGCTCCCAACGGCTGCTCCGCGGTATACATAGCGAACCCCGAGCGAACACGCGAGCGTGTAGGCTTCGGGTGCTCGCTCCAGGCGACCGATGTTGTCAAGTATCTCGCGGACCTGATCGATGCGCCGCGATGTGCTCGGGTCGGGCTTGCGGGTCAGCCGCTCGTAGCACTTTTCGTCGGTGGTGACGAGCCAACACCATAGGGCATCGGGCGAAGAGAACAGCTCTTCCATCCCGAGCCGAGGGATGAGGATACGCACGCCCGCCTTATAAGGTGCCCAGATTCCCGCATCCGCCATCCAATCGTTCGCAACGATTTCCGTCGGCCCGACGTTCCCGCGCAGCCAGGCCATCGCCGCTGCGTCGTCCGGCGTGTAGGAGATCACGCGCTGGACCTGGGCGCCAAGGCGGGCGCGAATCCCCATGGCATCAGCGCCAGCCAGACTCAGCAGCACGAGCGCCGCTACCGCCGCGACTGCGCCACTCCGAGATGGCGAGTTGGCTTGCTTCAGCCTCTGCCACCAGATACGCAGCGCGGCAGTTCCGATGTCTGCGAACGCCGCCCCCTGGAGCAGGCACGCTGAACCAGCCACGAGGATCGCCACGCGCCTTCGCTCCGTCCACGGGAACGTGATCTCCGACAGAAACTGCACCGTGGGGTTTTCGGGATAGGCAAAAACCACGGCCGTTGCCAGAAAGATGGCGAACAGCACCAGCGGAATCCGGCCGGCTCGATGCCTTACAGCCCAGGTGGCCGCAATGATCAGGAGCGTAAAGCGAGGCGCCAGATCGACGAACTGCACGCCGCTGATTGCGCGCGCGAGGTAGACAAGCAGAGCAATGGCGCTAACGTCTGGGCCGGATCGGACCTCGGAGAGCGCCCAGGTGTGGGCATAGGCGAGCGGCCCCTCGGGATGCGCGAGCGCATCGAGCTTCTGAAGCGCCGGGGCGACCACGGCGATCCCAATGACGGCGCAGATGCCCGAGTGAAGGGCGAGACGCCGCCAGGCCACGCGCTCGCGCCAAAAAACGAGGATGACCAACCCGCCGAGGAGCGCGGGCGGCGCGTCGCTCGCGTGGGTCAAGGCCAGGCCGGCTGCCAGCAGGATCGCGAGGACCAGGTGACGGGCCGTCTGCGCCTTGATGTAAAGGCCGCTGGTGGCCCAAAGGGCGATGGCGATCAGGGATCCCCACATCTGGGCCCATGAGCTGACGAAGTTCGGATCGTACAGATACACCCAGGTCAAGGCGAGAAATAGCGCGCCCAGCGCCGAGGGCAGCGGATCGTCCCAGAGCGCCATGCCGCAGCCAAAGACTACGAGCACGGCCATCGGGATTACGGCCAACGAGACCCAGAACGCGCCGGCCGCTGTGTCAACACCGGGGAAAAGCAGCAAAAACGCGGCTGCGGACGCGTGCAACCCCGGCCACCAGCCCCCCGCCCACGACTGGCCGCGCCTCAAGCTATCGATGTGCTCGACGTGGAACGGTCCGTCATCTAGCCAGAGCGGCACCTCCGCACGCCAGCACCCCCACACCACGATGGCCGAGGTTAGGGAGAGGGCCGCCACCAGGACGAGGCACGCGACGCGAGATCGCGGCGACCTGGCCCAGGTCTGCCACAGCTCGGAGGTTGCCTGCAGCAGATTGACCGCCCCGACGACGGCCGCCACGACGAGGAGGCCATCTACCAGAGACAGCGGGAGCCCTCGGACAGTGACCAGGCTCGCGACGAGAGCGAGGCTCGCGAGCCCTGCTGCGGGCGCGAGCCCGAGCGCGATGAGAGCGTTGGGCAAACGAAGCGGGCGTAACACCGCGAAGCCCGAGCAAACGACGACGAAAAAGAATGCGACGCCCACCGTCATGGGTGGGGAAGGGATAGCGCGCGAAGAATTCGGAGCAAGAACCTAATTCGAGTGAAGCTCAGAGCGCAAGCTCGGTCGCTGACTTGCCAAGCGCTCCCAACCAGCAATTCATCTGCGGCCGGGGCCGAAGGCGGCCACACCCGCGGCGCGAGCCTCAAGCCGTGGTAGGAAGAGGTGCTCTGCTGTCCGGCAACCGCTAGCCGCCCCGTGGCTACCCGTCAACAAGACCCCTCCGCCCTCGATTCGGCAGCAAATCGGTCTGTACTGCAACGCGTCATGCTGGAACCGTCATAGCGATGTTGCGCGATTGCTCTAGCCCGTGAGTCAGACCTCGTCGCCATGAAGGTTAGAGCTACCAATCCTATACGAATTTGCGGCCTCCTGCGCGGACCGTCGCCGTGAAGCGACCTCTTTTTCAATGCGAAAGGCGGCCAGCGTTCGGTGCACGGCCCATGAACCCGTTCGCCGGATGCTTCTCGGAATTTCAATCCCACACAGCCAGGCCAGGAAAAAGTGTGGTATTGACCGCGGCAGTACTAGAATCGGGGCGGATGTAACCCAAAACAGCGGCGTAAGTCTAAACCATCGAAAGCATTGTGTTCGGATGGCCCGGTCTTCTTCCGCCGAGAGACATGCTCGATACCTGACCACCAACCAGGGATTCCAATAAATCATAAAGAGCCGCCGTAACAGATCCCGCCTCGGTGCACCGTAGGCCGCCACCGCCACGGCAATCAAATCCTCTGTAACTTGCGTCGCATACCTGTGCTTTTGCTGATCCAGCGCTTCCATCACACATGAATTGTCGAGGCGCTGCAGCACGAGGTGCTTCCCCAGCCATAGCCAGGGCTCACGAGCCGCTATTTGACTGAAAATAAAAGCGTGTGGGAAGTGTCGTAAGCTCTCAACGTATTCTATACCGTATGCCTGCACGACCCGCCGCCAGTCATCGCGTCGAAATAGGTGCGCTGACATGTAAGCGAAAGGCAGAGCTAGCTCACCCACGTCGGTCATTATCCGCGTTTCCAGTGGGCGTGCTGGAAGAGCGAGGTTATGGTCCTCGCTCTTGAACTCCGACAGGGTTGAATCCATGTTGACCTTGCCAACCGTAATGCCACCGACCCCCGGGTATGCACGCAGCGCCTCACTGACAGCCTCTACCGCATTGGGAAGCAGCACATCATCGGACCCGACAAGCCAGCACCATTCAAACGACGCCATCTCGACGACGTTGGCAAAGTTCCTAACCCCCACATCCACCGCGAATCGAAAATATTTGATCGGGAAGGGGCTCACACGTTGGTATTCCTGTATCAATTGCGAAGTCTGATCGGCAGATGCATTATCGCTAATACAAATCTCTAATGCGTCGTCGTCGGCAATGTTCCGTTGGGCTAGAATACTATCTAGCAATGTCCGAAGCGTCTCTCGTCTGCCATTATGCGTTGGGATACAAATCGAAAGCCTCATCTTTCATCCCGCTTAATCGACGCCGCTTCGACTGTTCCTCATATGCGTAAACGCTGCCGATCGAACGAATAGGACGGGCGCAAAACAGAGGCCAAGGGCGGTCAACAAGAAATACACAAGCGCCACGAAAAACAAGTCACCGGATTGAGCCGCTTTCGAAATACATACTATTGTAAGCACGCTACCCCCGACACTAAATGGCAACAGAGGATCTTTCCGTTCTGACCTCAACATGACAGCAAAACAAATTATGACAGTATGAATAACCGCTGCTCCCATCAGTATCGCCGTAGCAGAACTTTCCGCCATTCGTGAAGCCAACGCAGGCCAGCACGTATCTACGATCATGGCTAGCACACTTATAGCCGCTGCTCCGGCTCCCGCGAACAAGGTCGCGCCGAATAGCATGTGAATGAAAGAGCGGCGAAGTTCCAAATAGTCTTCCAAGCTGGCAAGACGGCCTAATCTTGGGATCTGGCTTAACGGCCACACAGACGCGACTGCTAGCCAGCTGCTCATTAAACCGAGGGATACCGCGAACTTCCCGGCCGCTGTGGATCCGAGCTCGGAAAACACAATCGGGCTTATGGACCTGAAGATGATAAAGCCAGTCAAACCGCTCACCGCGACCTTCCATTGAAACGGCAGAATCTCGCGTTTCCACTCGGCAATAGTGAGCAACGGCCCGCTTAGTGCACCAAAATATTTGCGCTGACTCATAATCCAGGCCAGCGAAACTACTATTCTGGAAGACTCGAACCAGACTAGGCTCCAAAGTCCCGAAGAGACTAGAAGGCTCCCCACCAACACCGATCCGGAGCAAAATTCGAGAACAGTCTGAATCCGCCAGGATCGCGCGACTGACACTGAACCCTCCAAATATGCCAGCGCAGGCGCAAGACCGCGTTCACAGCAGCAAGCCACTACGAAAAGCACCCAAGGGACCCGCCATCCGAGTAGAGGGTCGGAATTTGTTGGTGCGTCCCTGCCGAGTATTAATGCGCCGGCAACCAGGAGCGTCGCTCCGGCGACTGGGGTGAGAATGGCAGTGAATTGAAATGCTCGTCTCGAAAACCGCACTAGTGTCATCCGATCGCCTATGGCAGCGTAGTGACTTGCGTTTTGCAGGACGATTTGGGGGATCCCAAGCTCGCCCACAGTGATAAAGGAGCTAAGGTTCAGGAAAACCCAGAAAAACCCCTGCTCCTCGGGCGTCATGCCGAAAGCCACCAGCAGCATCGCTACCAACATCACCAGGGTCTGCACCGCGCGTGTGGCGACGGCAAACAGTATCTCGGGCCGTGCCCGAAAGGACGCGACCGTGAGCAAAAGGGCATCGTGGGGGACCACATGAAACAGCCTGTGCAATTGTTCAGTTCTGGTAGACCGCGGCCTGTCAGCCAGCATTCACGTCCCTGCTAGATCGAGCGGCCGGCTTTCCCATCAGAGGCCGACCGGACACCACGAACCGCCGATGCTGCGGGATCGCCGCAGGGACAGCCAAGCCGACTCCACGTGCACAATGAGCGCGGTCCCCGGTATTCCGCCCTGGGGACCGGAGAGGATCCCATCCGAACAAGCGATTGGGGATGACGGGAGATTGCCGGCCCCAATTTTCAACGGGAAGGATACACGCCGCCCGCGATTATGTGCGATCACGGTTGGAGCAACACTTTTCTCGCGCTGGATCGCGTCCCTCCATCATCTTTGGCGCCACCCCGCGGACGTCGGACCCAGCCCTCCCATCGTTCCTGCTATCGAACGCCATCGGTGCGGGTGACCATTGAAGGCCGGCGATACAATTGCACGCGCGGTAGGCACCCAAAAAATTTCACACCGAACTGGAAATTCCCGAAAATTTCTGGCCAACGCCCTGCCGCTTTAAGGCAAGTAGTTGCAAGGAGATGGGAGAGGGGTCGGGCTTGGACGAGCTCCTGGTGCACGAGACTTTACAGAAGCTCCTGGCAGAGGACCGTGAGTCATCCATCGAGCGAGCTAAGACGACACTTGATAACCTGGTGGGGCCGATCGGCAGGCGACCAGTTGTCCTTTTCGGTGCCGGCGCGCTGGGAAGAAAGACACTCAACGGCCTCCGTCGACTAAACCTAGAACCCGTTGCGTTTGCGGACAACGACGTGCGCAAGGCTGGTACCGAAGTCGAGGGCATTCGCGTTTTTACTCTCCAAACCTTGATCGACGAACTCGGCACCGACTTGTCGGTCATCGTAACGGTCTTCTCAGAAGGTCATCGGTATCTTTCCACGCGAGAGCGGCTTCGCGCCGCCGGAGTCACAGCCATCGCACCGTTTGCCGCTCTCGCGTGGAAATTTCCTGACTACTTCCTACCGCACATGCGGATTGAACTGCCGCAAGACGTATTGGCACATGGTGCCGACTTAAACCGGGCGTTAGGCTGTTTTTCGGATGCTGGTTCGCGGAAACTCTTTGTATCCCACGTTCGTTGGCGATTGCACCTTGACTTTGATGGATTGCCGCCTCCGGTGCAACATCAGTACTTCCCTCCTGACATAGTCCAAACGAAGCCGGGCGACGTCATCGTCGATTGCGGAGCATATATTGGCGACACACTTCAATACGCCCTTTCCAGTCCTCACGTCCACTTTAGCCGCTGGATCGCGTACGAACCAGACGCTTTTAACTACGCCCAGCTTATCGGTTACGTTCGGTCGCTGCCGCTTGCTATTCGCGAGTCTGTTGAGGCGAGAAATGCAGCCGTGACCGACCGCACAGGAATCGTTCGTTTCAATTCGGATAGTAACACCGGTTCGTCTATTTCTCGCGAAGGTCAAGCGGTGGTGAACGCCGTAGCTCTCGACGATGAAATGGCGGATCAGCCTGTCGCTCTTCTCAAACTTGACGTGGAGGGGGCAGAGATCGAAGCATTGCGAGGGGCAGAACGGTGTATACGTAAGAACCGGCCGATCATCGCCCTCGAACTCACTCACAATCTGAGAGACCTGTGGGTGATACCGAGCTATATCAAGGACCTCACGCTCAGATACGAGCTTTTCTTGCGCTCTCACGAAGACGACGGGACAGATCTGGTCCTTTATGCCGTGCCGAGTCGTTAGCGCGGGCGAGACTTGGTGCTTGCTATGTGAAGTTGATGCGCTCGCGCTCGACAACAAGTGGGAGCTTTCTCACCTGCGTGTGGATCGCTCCGACGTACTCACCGAGCACACCTATGAAGAAGATCTGCACGGAGGCAAAGAAGTAGATCCCGATCAGGATTGGCGCCTGGCCGAACTCGAACCGGTTCCAGAATATTAGCTTCGCGACAAGATATCCGATGGCGATCATTAGACTCACGGCCGACATGAAAAACCCTGCGAGGGTTGCAAATCGCATGGGCATGCGGGAGTGTTTGACGAGACCCAGCATCGCCATATCAAAGAGGGTGAAGAAATCGTTCTTTGTCTTCCCGTGCGTCCGACGCGGCTTATCAAAATACACGTATGCGGGCTCGAACCCAATTTCGGAGACCAACCCGCGGAAATACGGGTAGGAATCGTCGATCGATCGAAGCGTGTCGACAACGACGCGGTCGTACAGCCCGAAGCCAGTGAAATTGGGTATCAACTGCAGGCTCGACACGCGCGATAGTACGCGGTACGCCAGGCGCCGAATCAGACGAAGAACGAGACCATCCTCCGTCGACCTCTTCACCCCGGCAACAATCTTGTACCCTTCTTCCCACCGCTTTATGAAATCGAAAATCAGCTCGGGTGGGTCCTCGAGGTCGGCCGCGAGGCAAATCGTCGCCTCACCGCTCGACTGGAGCAGCGCGTGATACGGTGAGCGGATGTGGCCGAAATTGCGCGCGTTGACGATCACCTTGACCGACCTGTCGCATTTCGCCAGCTTCCTGAGAGCGCTGACTGTTCCGTCGCGCGACGCATTGTCGATGAAAATGTGCTCGTAGCCATACCCCGGCAGGCGCTCAAAGACGGATTTAACCCGTTCGTAGAGGAGGTGTACGTTTTCTTCCTCGTTGAAACACGCGGTTACTACGCTAATTAGTGGCACCACCGGTTCCCTTTCCCCGGCGCGCCGAGCCGGAGGGATGTGAATTATTCCCACCATACTTGCCAGGCTGCAACTCCAACGTCAGGTAGATCACAGATGGATATACTTTGGCCTGCACATTTCGCAGCAATCGGTGTACCGGACTTATTTCGATGAAAGTCGTCATCCTATGCGGCGGCATGGGAACGCGCCTCCGCGAGGAAACCGAGTTCATGCCTAAGCCCATGGTTACCGTCGGCGAGCGGCCGATGCTGTGGCACATCATGAAGATCTATAGCCACTACGGCTTCAACGAGTTTGTCCTCTGCCTCGGGTACAAGGGAGACCATATTCGGCGGTATTTTCTTGAGTACGATGTGTTGAACTGCGACGTGACCGTCGACCTTGGGACGAAAGAGATCATCCGCCACGACCGTACCCACGACGAGCACAACTGGCGGGTCACGCTGGCCGAAACCGGCCAGGCGACGATGACCGGCGGCCGCATCCAGCGCGCCCTCCGCTACGTCGACGACGACACCTTCCTCGCGACGTACGGCGACGGCGTCGCCGACGTTAATATCAATGCCCTCGTCGCGTTTCATCGGTCCCACGGCCGGCTCGCCACGGTAACCGCGGTCCAGCCGTCCCCCCGCTTCGGGCGCATTGAGCTGGACGACACAAAGCAGCTCGTGCGGGAGTTCAGCGAAAAACCTGTGGGCAGCGAAGCATGGATCAACGGCGGATTCTTCGTCTTCGATCGTCGCATCACTCGCTATCTCGACGGCGACTCCTGCGTGCTCGAGCAGGGGCCCCTCGTTCGCCTCGCGGAAGAGGGCCAGCTCGCGGTCTTTCGGCATCGCGGTTACTGGCAGTGCGTGGACACCCTTCGAGATCTTCAGGCGCTCAACGACGATTGGGCCCGCGGTGATGCCCCGTGGAAAATCTGGTAATCCCAACGTGCACGGTGCTGCCGCGTTGACCCGATCTGATTTGTGGCGCGACCGCAACGTCCTGGTCACCGGATGCACGGGACTGCTCGGGAGCTGGCTTTCCGAGCGACTCGTCTCGCTGGGCGCGAACGAGATAGGCCTCGTGCGCGACGTCGTTCCCCACAGCAGGTTTTACTCGACCGGACTCCAGGACCGGGTCGCAGTCGTCCGCGGCGAGGTCGAGGATCGTAGCTGCCTCGAGCGCACACTGAACGAATACGAGGTCCAGACCGTCTTTCATCTCGCCGCCCAGACCATCGTCGGCATCGCGAACCGCGACCCGATCTCCACGTTCGAAGCGAACATACGCGGAACCTGGAATCTCCTCGAGGCTTGTCGGCGCGTGTCGACTGTGCGCCAGATCGTGGTCGCATCCAGCGACAAGGCCTACGGCGGCCACGATGTCCTCCCTTACCAGGAGGACTTTCCGCTGCGCGGCCGACACCCCTATGACGTGTCCAAGAGCTGCGCTGACTTGATCGCGCTCGCCTATGCGGCAACCTACGGGCTCCCTGTGGTCGTAACACGATGCGGGAACTTCTATGGTGGCGGCGACCTCAACTTCAATCGCATCGTGCCTGGGACGATTCGTTCCGCGCTGCGCGGGGAGCGCCCTATCATTCGCTCCGATGGCACGTTCACGCGCGACTACATCTACGTCGAGGATGCCGCGACCGCGTACATCGCCCTCGTAGAGAAGCTTGCGGACGACCCGTCGCTCGGGGGCATGGCTTTCAACTTCTCCTGTGAGCAGCCAATGAGTGTGATGGACCTCACCCTCCGCGTCCTCGAGACCGCTGGCAGAAGCGATCTCCAGCCCATCGTCCTGAATGAGGCGTCGAACGAGATACCACATCAATACCTAGACGCGCGACTGGCCCGCGAGATCTTGGGATGGCGCCCTTGCTTCACGCTCGACGACGGACTGGCCCGAACTGTGGAGTGGTATCGCGCCTATTTTGCGACACGGGATGGTTCGAGGACGCTCCGCCGCCATGGAACGAGCACAACATCAGCGGAGCCAGAACCGTGAAGGCACTCGTGATCGGCGGATCCGGACAACTCGGGCGCTGTCTCGTTCGAGTACTCTCGGGACACGGAGTCGACGTTTGCGCCACGTACTACTCGAGAGCAGCGCCGCAGCTCATGCGGGTCGATGTTCGATCCCCCGAGGCCCTTGACAAGGCTGCTGCCGACTTCAAGCCGGACGTCATCCTTCTCACGTCGGACGTCCCCGCCACGCGGCGGGCGCAGGTGACCACCCAAGACGAGGATGCGCGGGGCGCGATCGTCGACGGCGCGTTGAACGTGGCCCGGGCGGCACGGCGCTTCCATGCTCTGCTCGTCCTCTACTCCTCGCCTGACGTTTTTTCCGACGACGCCCTACATCAAGAAGGCGATGAGCCAAAACCTTGCACAGCGCATGGCACGATGAAGGCAGAGGCCGAGGCGCGAGTTCGCGCCGAGATTAGCGACCATATCATTGTGCGTACCAGCGACCTGTTTGGCTGGGACAGGACCGCCCAGGATATGGTGCAGATCATCGAGCGCCACCTCCGGAGCGGCGGCAGCGTCTCTCTACCATCTTCTGCCCGAGTTCAGCCCACCTTGGTGGACTACGTCGCGGAGGCGACGCTGCGCCTTGCGCAGTCCGAATTCCGCGGGACGATCCATCTGGCGGGGTCGGAGATCCTGAGCCAGTGCGACTTTGGCCGTGTCGTCGCGCGCACGATCGCGCTCGACCCCGATGCCGTCGAAGCCGGCGGCGTCGACGGCACGCCCCGCGGTTTCCTGGACGCCTCGCTTGTGCAGAGCACTCTCGGGACTGTTCCAATGCAGTTGACCGAGGCCACCAAGCGGCTTCGCCGTCAATGGCGAGCAGACACATTTACAGGGATCGTACGGGCGAGCGTCGATGCCGAAGCGAGCCGGCTCCGTGATGAGATCTTCGAGCGCGTGGAACGCTACTACGAGCTTGTCCATAAGCCCAGGGGCTTCATTCCCTTCGAGAGTCGCGTGAACTACGCCGGACGTCATTTCGACGCGGCCGAGATGTTGAACCTCGCCGACAGCATGCTCGACTTTTGGCTGACCCTTGGATCGTATGGCGACCTATTCGAAAGCAAGATGAAGCGGTTCCTGGGCTGCCGCGACTTCGCCCTCGTCAACTCGGGCTCGTCGGCGAATCTGGTTGGGGTGTCAACTCTCGCTTCGCCTCTCGTCGCCAACCATCTCGAACCTGGCGACGAAGTGATCACGCCGGCCGTCACGTTTCCCACCACGCTGGCACCAATCCTGCAAAATGGCCTCGTTCCCGTCTTCGTCGATTGCGAACTCGGCACGTACAACGCCGACGCGAATCGGATTGAGGACGCCATCTCTCCGAGAACGCGCGCGATCGTCCTCCCCCATACCCTGGGCAACCCGTTCGATCTCGATGCCGTGTGCGACATTGCGGCACGCCACCACCTTTGGCTGATGGAGGACACGTGCGACGCGCTCGGATCGACGTTTGACGGTCGGCCAGTTGGCACCTTTGGAGATCTCGGGACTCTCAGCTTCTATCCCGCCCACCACATCACGATGGGGGAGGGTGGTGGAGTGATCGTCAATCGCCAATTCTTGACCCAGCCGGTGCGGTCTATCCGCGACTGGGGGCGCGATTGTTGGTGCGCGCCCGGGGAGTCGAACACGTGCGCCAAGCGGTTCGGCTGGTGCCTTGGCGAGTTGCCGCCAGGGTACGACCACAAGTACATCTACAGCGCGGTTGGCTTCAACCTCAAACCAACAGAGATGCAGGCGGCCATCGGCGCCGCACAGATCGACAAGCTACCAGCCTTCGTCGAACGTCGGCGACACAATTTCCGACGGTTGTACAACGGCCTCCAGCGTTACGCAGACCGCATATTCCTCCCAACGTGGCATGCCAAGGCGAACCCCGCGTGGTTCGGCTTTCCCATTACGGTCCGGGGCACGACACGGAGGGACGACCTCGTCCAGTGGCTCGAGAACGCGAACATCGAGACGCGCCTGGTCTTTGCCGGCAATATCCTCCGGCAGCCGGGCTACCGAGCCATTGCGCATCGCGTCGCCGGCACGCTGGAGAACTCAGACCGCGTCATGCGCGATACATTCTTCGTCGGGGTCTATCCGGGTATCACCGACGAGATGGTCGACTTCATGCTCGATCGCTTTCGCGCGTTCTTCGAGCGTTGAGACCATTAGCGTCGCGCCGTTATTCAGTTCCCGGGCCACACTGATGGCCGTTCTCATCACCGGCGGCTCGGGATTTATCGGGCGCAACCTCGTCGAGCAACTTTCCGAAAGATGGGAAATCCTCGCGCCCAGCCACTCCCAACTTGATCTCCTCGACGACGTTGGCGTTCGTCGCTTCGTACGAAGCCACCCCGTTGACGCAATCGTTCACTGCGCTACGAAGCCTGGCCACCGAAACGCGAAAGATCCGACCGGACTGCTAGACGCCAACACACGCATGTTTTTCAACCTTGCGGGGTGCACGGGAGAATCCACGCGATTCATCTTCCTCAGCACTGGCGCCGTGTACGACATCCGCCATTACAAGCCGAGGATGCCAGAGGAATACTTCGACAAGCACGTTCCCCAGGACGAGACTGGGTACTCCAAGTACATCTGCGCAAAGTACCTTGCCAAAATGCCGAATGCCGTGGAGCTACGGCCGTTTGGGGTCTTTGGGAAGCATGAAGATTGGGAGATCCGTTTCATATCTAACGCAATCTGCAAGGTCCTGCATCATCTGCCCGTGACGATAAAGCGCAACCGTCGCATGGACTACGTGTACATAGACGACCTCGTCCGTGTGGTCGAGCATTTCCTCACGGCCACACCGTCGCGCTCTGCCTATAACGTGACGTCAGACGAGACGTATGAACTGCTCGACCTTGCCCGGCGCGTGGCTGCCATTGCTGAGGATCACCCGCCAATCAAGATCCTCGCTTCTGGAATGGACCCCGAATATAGCGGGGACAATGCGCGGCTGCACGAGGAGCTGCCAGGACTGGCCTTCACGCCCATCGACGCGGCGATCAGGGAGCTCTATGACTGGTACGCAGGCCGGAAGAGCCTGGTTGACCCGGAACTCCTGCTGCACGACAAGTGAGCGAAGCAGACGAAGGGGGCACAGAATGACGATGCGGGTAGCCGACTACGTCTGGAAAACGGTGGCCGACCGAGGCGTGCGCCACGTCTTCATGATTACAGGTGGCGGTGCGATGTTCTTGAACGACGCGCTAGGGCGCGAGAAGCGGATCTCGTACGTCTGCAACCATCATGAGCAAGCGTGCGCCATTGCCGCTGAGGCGTATGCGCGCGTGTCCGGGCAGATTGGAGTCGTGAGCGTCACGACGGGGCCAGGCGGCGTCAATGCGCTCACCGGCGTTTTCGGGGCGTGGACCGACTCCATCCCCATGCTGGTCATCTCCGGTCAGGTCAAACGCGAGACCTGCATGGCCTTCTACAACCTTCCAGGCCTGCGCCAACTGGGCGACCAGGAGGTCGACATCGTTGCCTTGGCCACGCCCATCACGAAGTATGCGGCCCTCGTTCGAGAGCCAGAATCCATCGGATTTCACCTCGACAAGGCGCTCGAGCTCGCAAAGTCCGGGCGGCCTGGCCCGTGCTGGTTGGACATTCCCATCGACGTGCAGTCCAGCCTCGTAGATGAGGCAACCTTGGAGACTGACAAGCCCGTCCCGCAGGGTCCCGTCGCGCTGAACCTCGCTGGGACCTGCGAGACAGTGCTAGAACGCCTTCAGGCCGCGGAGCGGCCGGTCATTCTCGCCGGCAGCGGCGTGCGGCTCGCTGGTGCGGTCGACCTTTTTGAGGAAGTAGCGCGGCGATTGGGCGTGCCGGTTACGCTCGCATGGACCGCGCCAGATCTGCTCCCGACGGACCATCCTCTGTTCTGCGGGCGCCCTGGAACTGTCGGAGACCGCCCCGGCAATTTTGTCGTTCAGAACTCCGACGTCCTCCTCATTCTCGGGTCGCGACTGAACATCCGCCAAGTGAGCTACAACTGGAGCTCGTTCGCTCGCAACGCATTCAAAATCCAGGTCGACATCGACCCGGCGGAGCTTTCCAAACCAACGGTGCGCCCGGACATGGCCGTAATGAGCGACGTCGGGGCATTCCTGAACAGCCTAATGGAAACTCTCAACCGGGCGAACTATGACCGCGAACGACACGCGCAATGGCTGCGCTGGTGCCGCGATCGCGTGAAACGGTATCCGGTCGTACTGGATCGCCACCGGTCTACCGGGCACTTGATCAATCCCTACCGCTTCTGCGAGGTTTTGTTCTCCGCGCTCGGCCCCGAAGACGTGATCGTCTGCGGGGATGGGACGGCGAGCGTGGTCCCCTTTCAGGCAGCCTGCGTGAAGCGCGGGCAACGGCTAATCGCAAACTCGGGCGCCGCGGCTATGGGCTACGATCTCCCCGCGGCGGTCGGGGCCTCCATCGCTGACCCCCACCGCCGCGTGATCTGCCTTGCGGGCGACGGCAGCTCTCAGCTCAATATCCAAGAGCTGCAAACCATCGTGCACCATCGGCTACCCATCAAGATTTTCATCATCAACAATAACGGCTACCTGTCGATCCGATCCACACAAATGAACTTCTTCGCCGACAACCCGGTTGGCGAGAGCCCAGCGAGCGGCGTCTCATTCCCAGACATGGTCAAGGTAGGGACGGCATACGGCATCCCAGCAGCGCGCGTATCCGGGCCGGATTTCGTCCGTCAGATCGGAAAGGCGCTCGCTTCCGACGGGCCATACCTCTGCGAGGTGATGCTAGACCCCGATCAACAGTTCGAGCCGAAACTCACATCGCGTGAGCTACCAGACGGACGCATTGTGTCGTCGCCCCTCGAAGACCTCGCACCATTCCTCGACCGCGACGAGTTGCGCGAAAACATGTTGGTCCCTCTCGAAGGCGACGAGGCGTAGCGCAGAACGAGTACGCACTCAGCGTGAGACGGCAGTCACGTTACAAGAGTGACCGGAATTACTCCGTCTCCTCGCATTATTCATTGCGGCTTCGGTGCAACAAATGTAAAAATTGCGCCCGCAGAGGAATTTCCGCGGCGGGAGCGTAATGCGACGCTGGTCTAGTGTCAGTTTTGCGCACGAAGGTGTAGCGCTAGCTGGCCAGATCGACGCGGTCATCTTCGATCTCGACGGAACGCTGGTCGACTCGGCGCCGGGCATCTGCTCTTCGCTGGTTTTTGCCTGTGGTGGAAGGGCCCAGCTCCCGACAGATCTGCGCCACCACCCCGCCCTTTCGATGCCACTCGCCGAGGCCGTTGAGGCGCTCATACCTGGCATCGGCCAACTGGAGCGGCGGGAGGTAGAGGCCAGATTCCGTGAGTACTACGATTCTGAGGGCTGGATGCAATCAAGGCTATTCGATGGCGCTACGGAAGCGCTCTTTGCTCTTCACCAGGCCAATATCGCGCAGTACGTCGCAACGAATAAGCGGAGAATGCCGACGGTGCGCATTCTGCACCGCCTCGGCCTGTCGGCCTACGTCGAGGACGTTTTGACCCGCGATTCCGCCCAGCCTCCCTTCCTCAGTAAGCGGGAAGCGGTTCAATACCTCCTTGATGCGCATGCTCTCACGCCGGCCCGCGCGCTCCTAGTAGGAGACTCCATCGATGATTTAGAGGCGGCTTATTCGGTCGGATCCGGATTTCTCGGCGTGCCGTGGGGCTACGGGAGTGCAAGGCTCACGAGCCTAGATCCGCCGGTGAGGATGATTTGCACCTATCCGGACCTCGTCGACCTGGTTCTAGGGCGCAATGACTGCCGTTCACAATTACCCCACGAGGACACTCAGGAGGACTTATGCCGGTAGCGTCGGACTTATTCGATGAACTGTTCGTTCTTGAGCTCGCCAACAACCATTGGGGGGACGTTAATCGTGGGTTAAAGATTATCAAGGACTTTTCAACCATCGTTCGCTATCACGGCGTCAAGGCAGCGATTAAACTCCAGTTTCGCGATGTAGATTCCTTCATCCATAAGGACTTCTTGCACAGGACAGACGTGCGATACATCAAAAAAACACTCGACACTCGGATGTGCAAGCAGGATTTTGCGACTCTCGTCGAGGCGATACGCCGATATGGATGTCTACGCATGGCAACGCCATTCGACGAAGCATCCGTGGACCTTTGCGTACAGCTAGGAATTCAGATTATCAAGGTGGGAAGCTCCGACGTCACCGATTGGGTGTTGCTCGAGAAGATCGCTACCACCAAGAAGCCCGTCATCGTCTCTGTAGGCGGGCATTCCGTGAAAGACATCGACGACATGGTCACGTTTTTCGAAAATCGCAGCATCCCGCTGGCGATTAACCATTGTGTGTCAATTTACCCAACAGAAGACAACGAGCTTCAGCTCAACCAAATTGATTTTCTGAAGAAACGGTACCCGGGTCATGTCATTGGCTTTTCGACCCACGAATATCACGACTGGACGTCGTCGATCATGATGGCATATGCAAAGGGCGCACGAACGTTCGAACGCCATATCGACATCGACTCGGATGACCACGAAGTGTCCCCATACT
The DNA here is from genome assembly GCA_035652535.1 of Chloroflexota bacterium. Taxonomy (NCBI): domain Bacteria; kingdom Bacillati; phylum Chloroflexota; species Chloroflexota bacterium. The sequence continues at coordinate 8,934 of DASRDP010000017.1, read as the reverse complement.
GCTCGTTGCCAGAGCAGATCGACACCTGGTTCACCGCGTTCAAGAAGGCGCGGGAAATGTGCGGAGCAAACGGCGACGTTAAGGCGCCGACACCCGAGAAAGAGGTCCGTTATCTGGATAGCCTCGTCCGGGGCGTGTACGCGAAACGAGATCTCCCTGCTGGACACATCCTCGGCGGTGACGACTACTATCTAGCAATTCCACTGCAGCGCGGCCAGCTGTCATGCCGGGAGCTCATCGACGGGGACCACCTCGTCCGTCCGTGTGAAGCTGACGAGCCACTGCGCGTGGACATGTTCGACAATCCGTACTCGCGAAGCGCATTCTTGCGCAGGCAAATCGAAGGTCGCGGGCTGTGACTGCCGAGGCACTCGCTGAGGGGCTCAAGCGCGCTCCGCGCTGCGCCTCGTGTGTGGGGTTCATGGCACGCCTCTTGGAGCTCCTTGAGAACCAAAAGCGCCGAACTGCGTCCCATAGCCTCAACGAGCGGCAAGTCTTGTGGTCGGGGTGTAACTTGACGGCGAGATGGGCCCCTCGCGCAAGGGCCTCTGCATAGCACGTCTTCTGACTCCCGCCCTGGCCAGAATTCTACTCATGTGCGATCGTTTCGAGTCCGAGCGATCGCGGAGCGCAACCATATTGCCAAGGCTCTTATCGTCCACCAGGACGATGTCCTCGGCGATGTCCCTTGGCAGACCGGCAACGACCCGGTAAGGGGTTCGCTCGGCGTTGTAACTCGGAAGCACCACCACAACCCTTTGCCCGTGGATCACCACTCCTCCCACGACGCCGATTTGTCACGTAGACGATGGAAAACGATTACAAATTTCCAGAATGATGCAGCTGAGGGCTCGCCGTTGCTCGCCGAGCTACCATTCCGAGTCCGTTGCTCTGCCTGCACTCCACTGTGCCCGCAATGAGCGGCCGTCAAAGGGTGGAACCAAGGCCGTGGCCACCCCAGGCCGGATCGCCCGTCACCCGCGATCCGTGGTGGCAGGTCGCCCTCGACGTTCTGCTGCCGCCCCGATGCGTCGGGTGCGGCCGGCGCGGCGCCGACGTGTGCGACGCCTGCGTCGCCGCCCTCCGGCCCCTCGGCGCGCACACGTGCCCCCGCTGCAGCGCCCACTCACCGGGCGGGCGGCCATGCGGATCGTGCGGCCGGCGCCTCGGCCACCTGCGGGCCGTCATCGCCGCGCACCCCTACCAGGGCACCATCCGCGCGGCGATTCTCGCCTTCAAGTACCGGTCGCGCACGCGGCTGGCCCCCTTCCTCGTGGCCGCGCTCGAGCCGGGCCTCGCGCGCCGCCCGCTCGCCGTCGACGTGGTCGCGCCGGTCCCACTCAGCCCCGCGCGCCTGGCGCAGCGCGGGTTCAACCAGGCGGAGCTGCTGGCGCGCCCGCTCGCCGCATCCCAGGGGTGGCCGCTCGACGCGGCGCTCCTGGTCCGCACGCGCGAGACGCCCCAGCAAACGCGCCTCTCGTCCGGCGAGCGCTGGCTGAACCTCGCCGGTGCCTTCGCCGTGCGCGATCCGGCGTCGGTCGTGGACCGGCGCGTGCTCCTGGTGGACGACGTCTGCACCACGGGCGCGACGCTGGAGGCGTGCGCCGCGCCATTGGTCCGGGCCGGCGCGGCGGGCGTGTGGGCGCTCGTCGTCGCGCGCGACGCCTGATTGGTCGGCGAGCAAGGAGCCTCACCCCCCATCCCACCCTTCCCCCGCACGGGGGGAAGGAGCCTCCGCCTTGGAGCGGGATGGATGGCGACTTCTCAGGCAGCATGGGTCGCACCAGTTTTTCGCGCATGATTCAAAACCAGGTCTCGTGGTCGGGCCAATACATGTAGGCAGAACGCTTAAGCTCGGCTTGGTTCACGACATTCTGAAGGACGCTGGGATTTCAGTCGATCAGCTGAGGGAGCTCCGATGAGGCGCTATCGCATCGTTCTCACGCCAGACCCCGTCGAGGGCGGCTACACCGTTCGCGTGCCGGCCCTGCCAGGCTGCAACACCCAGGGCGATTCGATGGCCGAGGCGATCGCGAACGCGCGCGAAGCCATCGAAGGATACCTCGAATCGCTGAAGGAGCTCGGCCGTCCGATTCCTGAAGAGCACGAGCCCCCGACGTGTGTGATCGTCGAGGTGGCCGCCTGAATCCTGGCTGCAGGGCTTGGCGATTTCGCGCGGTTTCCCCGGCTTCGGTGGGCGGATCCGCTGCGTCCGTGGGGTTGCGTTCGCGTCGTCTCTCAGCCGCTGAAGCGGCCCTTACCGAAGGGCGATGAGCGGGAGGTATGGAGACTCCGGCCGGGGGACGAGGCGCTGCTGGCTGCAATCGACCAGCAGGTCCATCGCCTCGAGGGGGATCTGTCCAAGCAGAGGCTCAGCGTTTGGGGGCAGAACGAGACATTCGGTGACCATCTCGCGCTCGCCGACGCGTACGGTGACCGGACCGGCAATCGGCAGCTCCTCTTTCCGTCCGTCCGCATAGACGACAACCGCTTTCCGCCGCTCCCGAAGGCCAAGCCGTTCGACGAGCTCCTGGGGCAGGGCCAGCATGATCGCACCACTGTCGGCCACCATGCGGACGTGCTCGCTCCGCACCTCATCTTGTCGGAGGGCCCCGCCTTCCACCAAGATCAAATCGCCAGTGTTCTGAACGTCTACCTCGACGCGCACGTCCCCCACGGGCGGCTTTCCTCCAGCGGCCGTCGGGCCCGCCCCTTGGATTTTGATGCGCCTGCTTGGTGCTGCCATGGTCCCATTGTATGGCGCTGGATCTACGCCACGCCCTTCAACGTCACGCTCACTGCGCCGTCCTTCACGAGGGATCGCCTGGAGGCGTTCAGAAACTCCACAGACACCGGCTCGCCATCCTCACCGTAACTCAAGATGACGCCACCGGTTCTTCAACAGACGTCGACGGGCGGCGCGTCCCGGATGACCACGAACAAGACATCTGCATCCGGATCGTATCGAATCTCCAACTTTAGCCCCTCCGGCCGTCATCATATCTCTGTTGCAGCGAGGGCCCGGACTCACCCCCCATCCCAACCCTTCGGCACACTCAGGGCAGGCTCTTCCCCCACAAGGGGGGAAGGGGTGCGGGGAGGGGTGCGCCCGCCCCCGTAGGCGTCGCGGGCGTTGTGCTATACTCCCGTGGTTCCTGCAGGAGGTGGCGGGGCACCCGTGCGGAACCTGACGATCTGGCAGGCCGTCGCCTTTGCGACTGAGCTGGGCATCGCCTTCGCAACCGCGGTGCTCGTCGGGCTCTTCGCCGGCCACCTCGTCGATGAACGCCTCGGGCATGAGGTTCCCGTTTTCACCATGCTCGGGGCGTTTCTTGGGCTCACCGCCGGCGTGGTCAGCACGGCGCAGATGGTCCAGTACTTGACCCGCCGCGGGAAGGAGTAAAGGCCAACCGGTGGAGATCGAAGTCCCCATCCAGCCCCAGGTGCTCTTCACCATTGGTGGCCTCATCGTTACCAACACGCTCCTCACCTCGTGGGTGGCCATCATCCTGCTCATCCTCCTCGCGGCCGCGGCCACGCGCCGCATGCAGCTCATCCCCTCGGGCCTGCAGAACGCCGCGGAGGCGGTCGTGGAGCTGATCCTCTCCCTGGGCGAGCAGGCGGCCGGGCCCAACGCGCGCCGCTTCCTGCCTCTGGTGGCCACCCTGTTTCTCTACATCTGGTTCTCCAACTGGCTGGGCATCCTGCCCGGCATCGGCACGTTCCACATCGGCGAGACGGCCATCCTCCGCACGCCCAATAGCGACCTCAGCATCACCGCCGCCATGGCGCTCATCGTGTTCGTGTGGGTCCAGGTCACGGGTCTGCGCGCCGACGTGAAGGGTTACTTCCTCAAGTTCATCTGGCCCATCCCCATCCTGGAGGGCATCTCGGAGATCGCGCGCCCGGTCTCGCTGGCCCTGCGGCTCTTCGGCAACATTCTGGCGGGGTTCATCCTCGTCGAGGTGATGCTCCAGCTCGTGCCCATCGGCGTGCCGGCCGTCTTCATGGGGGTGGAGCTGGGCGTCGGCATCATTCAGGCGCTGATCTTCGCGATCCTCACGCTGGCGTTCCTATCCCTGGCGACGGCGCACGGACACGAGGCGCATCACGAGTAAGCGGTTCTGAGAGCCCCGAGGCATCGGGGCGAGACTACACTCAGGCTCACGAAACGGAGATTGGAGGAGTTCATGCCCACGGACATCACCCCTCTGGCGGCGGGACTGGCGATCGGCCTGGGGGCCATCGGCCCGGGGATCGGGATCGGCATCCTCGGCAGCAAAGCGATGGAGGCCATCGGCCGCAACCCCGAGGCGAGCGGCACGGTGCTGCTGCCGATGATCATCGGCATCGCCTTCGCCGAGGCGGTCGCCATCTACGCGCTCGTCATCGCATTCCTGCTGTTCGGCAAGATCCACGCGTAGGAGCGCGATCCCATGGACATCCTGAACTCCCTGGGGATCAACATCACGGCCGTGGTCTGGCACACGGTCAACTTCCTGATCCTCCTCTGGGTGCTGCAGCGCTTCCTCTATCGGCCCGTGCTGAACATGCTGGACCAGCGCGCCGCCCGCATCCGCGACAGCATGGCCCAGGCGGAGTCCGTCCGGGCGGAGACGGCGCGCCTCGAGCAGGAGTCGCGCTCGATCCTGGATACGGCCCGCCGCGAGAGCCAGGAGATCCTGGCCCAGGCGAACCGCAACTCGGAGCGCATCCTGTCGGAGTCGCGCCAGGCGGCGCAGCAGGAGGCGGAGCACATCGTGGAGCGGGCCCGGGCGGACCTGGCGCGCGAGCGCGACCAGGCGTTCCAGGAGCTGCGCCAGCAGATCGCGGACCTGGCGGTGCTGGCGGCGGGGCACGTGGTGCGTCGATCGCTAGACGACGCCGCCCATCGGGAGTTGATCCAGCAGTTTCTGGCGACGGCGGGCGACGGCAATGCGCGGCAGGGGTAGGTTGCTGATGGTGATTGCACCCCCCTCCCTGACCCTCCCCCGCACGGGGGGAGGGAAGGACGCGCCCCCCGCCCTGACGCGCGACCGCACGGGGGGAGGGAAGGACGCGCCCCCCTCCCTGACACGCGACCGCAGGGTGCGCGGCGAGCCCGTCATCCTGAGGGCGAAGCCCGAAGGATCTCGCGCCCGAGAGATGCTTCGCTGCGCTCAGCATGACAGCGTCCGTCTTCGCTGCGCGCCCCCCTCCCTGACCCTCCCCCGCACGGGGGGAGGGAAGGACGCGCGCCAGCCCGCAGAGGTGATGCAGTAGCATGGCGCGGCATGGTGGGCCCGCCGGGCGCTACGCCGTCGCGCTCTTCTCTATCGCGCGCGAGCGGGGCACCATCGACGCCTGGGCGGACGAGCTGCGGCGGCTCGCCGCCGTGGTGGCGGACCCGGCGGTCGCGCGCGTGCTCGGCAGCCCCGGCGTGGCCATCCGCCAGAAGCAGGAGGCGCTGGAGTCGGTGGCCGGCCCCCTCAGCCGCGAGGTCGGCTCGCTCCTCACCATCCTGCTGGAGCGCAAACGGGTCGACAAGCTGCCGGAGCTGGCCGAGGCGTTCGCCGATCTGGCCCGCGCGCAGAAGGGCATCGCCCTCGCCGACGTCACCTCCGCGGTACCGCTGGCGGCGCCGGATCAGCAATACGTCGAGGGCTGGCTCGCGCGCTATCTGGGCCGCCCGGTGGAGACGCGCTTCTCCGTCGATCCGGAGATCATCGGCGGGGTCGTGGCGCGCGTGGGCGACCAGCTCATCGACGCCAGCGTGCGCGGCCGGCTGGAGACGCTGCGGAAGCAGCTCCGAAGCGCGTGACCGCCGACAGGAATAATTAACCCGAACGGCCGACTGGCCCGGGCCCAGGGACATTGGAGGAGATGATGGCGGTTCGGTCATCAGACGAGATCAGCGCGATCCTGCGCAAACAAATCGAAGGCTTCGACCAGGCCATCCAAGCCACGAATGTCGGCACCGTGACAGAGGTGGGCGACGGCATCGCGCGCATCTGGGGCCTGTCCAACGTGATGTCCAGTGAGCTGCTGGAGTTCAGCAATGGCGTCATGGGCCTCGCCCTCAATCTGGAAGAGGACACGGTCGGCGCCATCATCCTCGGTCCCTACACGGACATCTCCGAGGGCGATGAGGTGCGCAGCACGGGCCGCGTCATCGAGGTGCCCGTGGGCGATGCCCTCATCGGCCGCGTGGTCGACGTGCTCGGCCAGCCCATCGACGGACGCGGCCCCATCGCCACGAGCAGCACGCGCCCCGTGGAGCGCATCGCGCCCAGCGTCATCTTCCGCCAGTCCGTCAACACGCCGGTGCAGACGGGCATCAAGGCGCTCGACTCGATGATCCCCATCGGGCGCGGCCAGCGCGAGCTGATCATCGGCGACCGGCAGACGGGCAAGACGGCCATCGCCCTGGACACGATCATCAACCAGAAGGGCGGCGACCTCCTCTGCATCTACGTCGCCATCGGGCAGAAGCGCGCCCAGGTGGCGGAGATCGTGGACGTGCTGGACCGCCACGGCGCCATGGAGCACACGGTGGTGGTCGCGGCCACCGCCGCCGACCCGGCCCCCATGCAGTACCTCGCCCCCTATGCCGGCTGCGCCATCGGCGAGGAGTTCATGGAGAGCGGCCGCGAGGCGCTTATCGTTTACGACGATCTCTCCAAGCATGCCTGGGCTTACCGCCAGGTCTCGCTCCTCCTCCGGCGCCCGCCCGGCCGCGAGGCCTACCCGGGCGACGTCTTCTACCTCCACTCCCGGCTTCTGGAGCGCGCCGCGAAGCTGCGCCCGGAGAATGGCGGCGGCTCGCTCACGGCGCTCCCCATCATCGAGACGCAGGCGAACGACGTGTCGGCCTACATCCCGACCAACGTGATCTCCATCACCGATGGCCAGATCTATCTGGAGTCGGACCTTTTCAACGCGGGCATTCGGCCCGCCTTGAACGTCGGCATCTCCGTGTCCCGCGTGGGCGGCGCGGCCCAGACGCGGGCCATGCGCCAGGTGGCGGGCAAGCTGCGGCTGGACCTCGCCCAGTTCCGCGCGCTGGCCGCCTTCGCGCAGTTCGGATCGGACCTGGACCGCGCCACGCGCGCCCAGCTCGAGCGCGGGCTCCGCATCCAGGAGGTGCTGAAGCAGCCGCAGTACAAGCCCGTCCCCTTGTCCCAGCAGGTCATGATCCTCTGGGCCGTCACGAACGGCATCCTGGACGAGGTGCCCGTCGATCGCGTCCGCGCGTGGGAGGACGGGTTCCACAGCTTCATGGAAAGCAGCCACCCGCAGATCGGCGAAACGATCACCGCCGAGAAGCAGCTCTCCGACCAGACCGTGGAGCAGCTTCGAGCGGCCATCGCGGAATACCAGAAAACGTTTGTCGGGTGAGCGCACTTCGCCAGCGTTAGAGAGGAGAGGGAGTGGCCAGCCTTCGCGACATTCGCCGACGCATCCGCAGCGTCCGGAACATCTCGCAGATCACGCGCGCCATGCAAATGGTGGCCGCGTCGCGCATGCGGCGGGCGCAGCTTCGCGTGCTGGCCGCGCGTCCGTACTCCGAGGCGGCGCGCGTCATGCTGGGCGAGCTGGCCCAGCAGCGCACGGACTCGCCGGCGGTCCATCCGCTCCTGCGCGTCCGCCCCGAGCGCAAGACCGCGTACGTGGTATTCACGTCGGACCGCGGCCTCTCCGGCCCGCTCAACAGCAACGTCCTGCGTCGGGCGACGGAGGAGGTCCTCGCCCGCCCCGTCGAGCCAGAGCTGATCACGGTCGGGCGCAAGGGGCAGGACTTCTTTACGCGCCGGGGACGCCACCTCGCGGCCACCTTCATCGGCATGACCGATCGCGCCGAGTATGACCACATCATTCCCGTGGCGCGCGTCGTCATCGACGCCTACGCGTCCGAGGCCGTGGACGCGGTCGAGGTGATCTATCCAAAATTTGTCTCGACCCTTGTGCAGCAGCCGCAGGTGGTGCGTCTGCTGCCGGTCCAGCGGCCCGAGGAGCACGGAACGCCCGTCGATTTCATCATCGAGCCGAACCCGGACGAGGTGCTGGCGGCGCTCCTCCCGCGCTACGTGGAGACGCAGCTCTATCTGTACCTGCTCGAGACGGCGGCGAGCGCCCACAGCGCCCAGATGGTGGCGATGCGCAACGCGACCGACAACGCGCAGGAGCTGGTCCAGGGCCTCACCCTGACGTACAACAAGGCGCGCCAGGCGGCCATCACGAAGGAGATCACCGAGATCGCCGGCGCTGCCGAAGCGCTGGCGCAGGCGGGCTAACTCAGGAGGAAACGGCACATGCCCAAAGGAACCGTCGGATCGGTCGTGCAGATCATCGGCCCCGTGGTGGACATCGAGTTCCCCGCGGATGAGCTGCCCGATATCTACAGCGCGGTCGAGATCCCGCGCGATGGAGACGAGAAGCTCGTCGTGGAGGTCCAGCAGCACCTCGGCAACAACTGGGTGCGCACGGTCGCGATGTCCGCCACCGACGGTCTCAGTCGCGGCGTGCAAGCGGTCGACACCGGCGGCCCGATCTCGGTCCCCGTGGGGCCCGAGACCCTCGGCCGGATCTTCAACGTCCTCGGCGAGCCGATCGACCTCAAGGGGCCCGTGGACACCAGCGTTTCCTATCCGATCCACCGTCCCGCGCCGTCCCTCGAGGAGCAAGAGGTGACGCCGCAGATCTTCGAGACGGGAATCAAGGTCATCGACCTCATCGCCCCCTTTCGAAAGGGCGGGAAGGTGGGCGTGTTCGGCGGCGCCGGGGTCGGTAAGACCGTCATCATCCAGGAGCTGATCCGCAACACCGCGGCGGAGCACGGTGGCTTCTCCGTCTTCGCCGGCGTGGGCGAGCGCACGCGCGAGGGGAACGACCTCTACCACGAGATGACCGAGTCGGGCGTCATGTCCAAGACCACCATGGTATTTGGTCAGATGA